>CAMFZA010000018.1 GCA_946002345.1 uncultured Phascolarctobacterium sp.
GCAGCACGCGGTTTTCCAGCTGAGTGGCCTGCCCATGGATATGAGCCTCCACACCTGCTAAAACCCAGCCGCCAAAAAATTTAGTATCGCTGTCTGCCAGCTTATGGGCAAGTTCTAACATCTTCTAACATCCTTTCATGTAGGATATTATAAATCAGACTTAGAATTTAGTCAACCTTTTGTGCAAGACAAGTTAACAATTATACACAAAGCCCCACAAAAAAGGCGCCGCTTACGCGACGCCTTTTTTCTCTTAATGTTAAGCATGCTTAGGCTCCAATGATGGGCCTACCTTCCATGGTATTGACAAGCTTGGACAGCTCCCATTTAATGGTCTCTTCCGGATGGTCCACATTACCCATTTCCCGTAGCTCACGCTCACGTAGCTTTTTCTTTAAGAACTTGTCCCCATCTTTTTTATATACGAACAAATCAGCGCAGGCAGAGGTTTTGACATAAGTATCGTTATCCTCCCTAAAACCCATGCTCGGCACAATGTACTCATCCAGCTCGTAAACACGCGCTACCACCAACACATCCACCTTGCTCTTTTCGGACAACGCCTGCAGGCTAGCCTTATCAAGCTTCGTGCCGCTGCGTACGGCCTCGCTCACCAGCTCTTGAGGTTCACCACCATCAATAATCTGGTAATATGGAAAATGATAGGCCCACTTCACTACCTGACGCCAAGTTTTGTAAACCGCACCATTCACATCCCCGTCCTGGTCGATAACAACAAAACCCACTGGTCTTTCGGAAATTTCAGCCCTAGCCTCACTAGGCAAAGCAGTTACTACCATAGCCATCATCATCAATAAACAGCCTAAGAAATGCACTAGCTTTTTCATATGCTTGCCACCTTTCCTTAGAACAAACGGGCTATCGCACCACGCACAATGGCGATTTGATATTGCAAGGCTTGGTCATACAGCTCCTTCGGCACAATGGCTTCACCCTCGGTGCGTTTGGCAACCACGCCACACACAGCACCTGCCTTAATCCCCAAAGCTTGGCAGGTTACAAAAAGAGCAGAGGTTTCCATTTCGTAATTTAAGGCTCCCAGTCGCTGCCATTCTACCATGGTCCCCTGAAAAGCCTTGGGCACGTAGCCTGTAAAGCTGTCATAACGCTCTTGCCCGGGCCAGAATGTATCGCTAGAAACGGCAATGCCCACATGATAGGGGGCACGACAATCCTTGGCAGCCTCCACCAGCGCCCCTGTCACCGTAAAGCTGGCTACTGCCGGAAAGCTTGCCGGCGCATAATGATGGGACGTTCCATCCAACCGCACAGAGGCCTTATTGATAATAACCTCGCCGGGGTTAATATCTTCTTGGATGGTGCCGGTAGTGCCCACGCGAATAACCTGGGTAATCCCCATGCGCGCCAATTCTTCAAGACAAATGGCCACGGAAGGACCACCCATACCCGTGGAGCAAACTAACACAGGCTGCTGGGCAATATGAGTGAGCCAACTGGTGTATTCCCGATGGCAGGCAATAAAGTGGGAAGCATCTCCCAGCTGCCGTGCTAAGGGCTCCACCCTACCCGGGTCCCCGGGGAGCACGGCTATGGTCGCACCCTTTAGATCCGCCCTGCTAAAGCCCACATGATATAAAACCTCGTTTTCACTTGCGTAATGCTTATCCATAATAATACCTCAGTCAGCTTCTCTGAAAACCACCTTTAGATTGAAGAGGGCCTCCCTTTTGACGCAAAGACCCACGTTGTCACAAGCGCAGCGCAGTGAAAACGTGTTGGTCGTGCTAATCCCTTTAGGGGAAAAGGGAGGTGTACCGCTTTAGCGGTGGAGAAATTTACTCCTTGAGTCCCACATAAGCCGCCGGTATGCCCGTAAAGGTAGGCTCAAGGCCCATGTAATCGGCGATAGTGCGGCCAATATCCGCAAAGGTAGCCATGGGCTCCAGCTGGGCCACCTTAACATCTGCTCCGGAGAACAGAACAGGAATCTTTTCCCGAGTGTGGTCCGTGCCGCTCCAAGCAGGGTCATTGCCATGATCCGCAGTAATAAGCAGCAAATCATCAGCCTTGAGTAAAGCCGTAATTTCCGGCAAACGACGATCAAAATACTCCAAGGCCTCGCCGTAGCCCTTGCTGTCGCGACGATGGCCAAAGCTGGAGTCAAAATCTACAAAGTTAGTAAAAACAATGGAGTTGTCCGGTGCGTCTTGCACAGCCTGTATCGTTGCATCCACCAGCTTTTCCAACCCACCGGCTGCATAATGCTTAGTGATGCCACGATGGGCAAAAATATCCGCAATTTTGCCCACGGCGTACACATTGCCGCCAGCAGCCACCATTTTATCCAACAGCGTTTGCTGCGGTGCAGGCACGGCGTAGTCGTGCCGATTGGTGGTACGGGTGAAGTCTGCGGCGCAGGTCCCCACAAAGGGACGGGCAATAACACGGGCGATATTATAGGGCTGCACCAGCCTATAGGCCAGCTTGCACAGCTCGTACAAGCGCTCTAAGCCGAAGGCTTCCTCGTGGGCTGCAATTTGCAGCACACTATCAGCCGAGGTATAGATGATGGGCTTACCGGTAGCCACATGCTCTTCCCCCAGCTCCTTGATGATTTCCGTGCCGGAGGCATGGCATTCACCCAAAACGCCGGGCAAATTGCCCTCTTTAATGAGCGTATCCACCAGCTCCCGAGGGAAGCATTTAGGCACATTGGGGAAATAACCCCAATCGAAATCCACAGGCACGCCGGCGATTTCCCAATGGCCGCTCAGGGTGTCCTTGCCACGGCTCACCTCTTGGGCGTAGGTATACGCGCCAATGCTGTGCTCGGCGCCCAAGTCAGCGGGCAGGGCACTGCCGCGACTCAGCTCTGCCGCCTTGGCCAGCCCACGGGCTGCCAAGTGCGGCAGGCGCAGCGGCAGGGGCTTGCCCGCGGCGTTCTTGCGATTGTTGGCAAACCATTCACAAATATGCCCCAAGGTATCGGCGCCCTTGTCGCCGTATTTTTCCGCGTCATGAGCATAACCAATGCCAAAGGAATCCATTAGTAAAATTATAGTACGCATATTTTTCTCCTTACTAATAAGAAGACATTTTAGAAGCCTATGTTTTCGCCTACTAAAATAACCTTGATTCTTCCCTTCACTCTGCTTAATCTAGTGATAACCATTTGGCAGCAAATGGAATCGGGAGAAAGGCAATCAGCGCAGGTACCCAGCTTAGCACAGGGAGTTCCTAAGCCCGCAAAGCGAGCTGCGTTAATGGGAGCAGCAACGTGACGAGCCCTATCTATAGCTCCTTCTAAGGTTCCAGCGACCTTGTTCATGCCCACTACCATGATAACCTGCTTAGGTCCAAAAATCATGGCTGCCACACGATTACCATTACCATCAATATTCACCAGCTCACCATCCTTGCTAATGGCGTTGCTGCTCATCAAATAGGTATCGCACAAAAGAGCGTTGCGCATCAGCTCTGCCTTTTCCTCAGGAGTATCCGCCAATTCCCTATCAATAACAGGGTTGCGCTTTTTCACAGCATCCAAAAGGCCGATTTCCTTGATGGACACAGAGCCACCCCAAGCTACCACATCTTCCTCAGGAATCAGCTCCAAGGCCTTGGCCAGAGCTTCCTCCTTAGTGGCGCAATAATAGGCACCCATGCCACGCTTTTGTAAATTCTTTACTAAGGTTTCACCTAATAATTGATTGCGTAATACTTCTGCTTGCTCCATTACTACTACCTCACTTTTATGGGTAGCAAAACGCTACCAAAAAGAACGTTCACCTTGATTATTCGTGTAACGAAACGTTACTCGAAATATATGTTCGCGTTTAATACAATGCTTATTCTACATCACCGATAGCTACTTCGTCCAAACCATCCTGCTCTACCAAATATACATTGATGGCTTCCTTATGAGAGGTGGGCACATTTTTGCCGGCAAAATCTGCACGAATGGGCAGCTCTCTGTGACCGCGGTCAATCAAAACTGCCAGCTGAATAGCCTTGGGACGGCCCATATCGATTACGGCATCAAGAGCGCAACGAATGGTACGACCAGTGTACAGCACATCATCCACCAAAATCACAGTTTTGCCGTTCAGGTCAAAATCAATTTCGGTGCCATGGCAAATAGGATTATAGGCCAGGGTGGACAAATCATCACGATATAAGGTGATGTCCAGCATGCCCACGGGCAGTTCCACCTTTTCAATTTCCCGAATAGCAGCAGCCAAACGCTCAGCAATGGGCACGCCACGGGTACGAATGCCTACCAAAACAACGTTCTCTACGCCCTTATTTCTTTCAATGATTTCATGGGCAATACGCACAATGGCACGACGCATAGCGTCAGTATCCATAATTACATTCTTTTTAACAAAATTACTCATTATAGTCACCTCAACAATAGTTTTTATATTTACTGCTCCAAGAGCTAAATAAACTTAATTAAACTGCCCCAAATGCAGGCGAGTAATAATCTTGTGCATATCCTCGGGCAAGGGTGCCTCGAATTGCAGACGCTCCCCGGTGCGAGGATGGGTAAATGCCAGCGTTTGGGAATGTAAAGCCTGCCCCTTGATGGCAAAGGGCGTTTTCATGGGCGAATATTTGGGATCGCCTACTAAAGGATAGCCCAAATACTCCATATGCACACGAATTTGGTGGGTACGCCCCGTACGCAGCTTGCAGCGCACTAAGGTGTACTTGCCAAAGCGTTCCACCACCTCGTAGTCAGTGATGGCCTCACGACCATTTTCCTGCACCACCGCCATTTTTTTGCGGTCATTCTTGTCTCTAGCAATAAGTGTTTCAATGGTGCCACTGTCAGTCTTGATATTGCCCCGCACCACTGCCAAATAGGTGCGCTGGGCCGTTTTAGCCTGAATCTGCTGGGATAGGGACAAATGGGCTTCATCATTCTTGGCACAAATCATAATACCGCTGGTATCCTTATCCAAGCGATGTACGATGCCAGGCCTGATTACACCGTTAATCCCGGAAAGATTTTTACAATGATAAAGCAAAGCATTCACAAGAGTGCCTGTATAATTGCCAGCAGCAGGATGCACCACCATGCCCCTTGCTTTGTTCACAACAATAACATCATCGTCCTCGTAAATAATATCGAGGGGAATATTTTCCGGCTGTGCATCCAATGGCTGGGGCTCGGGTAGTGTTACCACAATCTGGTCCCCCGCCCTCAGTTTATAATTAGCCTTCAAAATCTTGCTCCCCTTGATGGCACGCCCATCCTCCAACAGCCTTTGCATATTGGAGCGAGTAATGTCCAGCATGGTTGCTAGGCCCACATCAGCCCGTTGCCCTGCCTGCTCCTCGGTAATAATCAAGCTTTCTTGTTCTCCTGCCATTCCCTCAGTAATATGCTCCATATAATACAACCCACTCCTACACATATAGCAATATCGGCCACGTTAAAAACGGGCCAAATACGAAAATCGAAAAAATCAATCACCAGTCCCTGCCGCGCTCTGTCGATTAAATTGCCCAGGGCTCCACCCCCAAAGAGGGCCGCACCATAGGTACACCAAGGTCCATAGGCTGCAATATCACGCCGCATATACCAAATGCCGGCCATTACAGCCACAGCAATCACCACAAAAAGCCAACGACTCCCCTCCAGCATGCCAAAGGCTGCGCCAGGATTCAAAATATAGGTCCAATGAAAAATATCTTGGATAACGGGCACGCTTTCCCCCACATCAAAGTGCGCCACCACATAAAGCTTGGTCAGCTGGTCCAGAATGACCACGGCCAAAGCCACCAACAAATAAACCATTTACATACTCCTACGCTGGTTATGCCAGCTTTTATAGATAATTATACGAATATATTATACCATAACCGCAGTATAAAAATACAGACTTCACGAAAACTTAATAAAAAATCCTCCACCTTTTCCAAGATGGAGGATTAATTACTACTCTAGTATTAGTACAGCAGCTTATTGGCAATAACCAAACGTTGGATTTGGTTGGTGCCTTCATAGATTTGCATGATCTTAGCATCACGCATCATCTTTTCAACGGGGTATTCCTTGGTGTAGCCATAGCCACCCATTACTTGAACAGCATCGGTGGTTACTTGCATTGCCACATCGGCAGCATAGCATTTAGCCATAGCAGCTTCCTTGGAGAATTCCATGCCTTGGTCGCGCATCCAGCAAGCCTTTTGCACCAACAGACGAGCGGTTTCCACCTTCATAGCCATGTCAGCCAGCATTGCTTGGACCATTTGGAAGGAAGCAATGGGTTGACCAAATTGACGGCGCTCCTTAGCATATTTAACAGCGCAATCCAATGCAGCTTGGGCAATACCAACGGAAACAGCACCAACAAAAGGACGAGCACTGTCCAGAGTGTTCATAGCAATGCGGAAGCCTTCGCCTTCGCGGCCTACACGATAGGATTCGGGGATGACAACATCCTGCAGAACCAGTTCACAGGTATTGGAGGGACGGATACCCATCTTGTTTTCCTT
This sequence comes from uncultured Phascolarctobacterium sp., assembly GCA_946002345.1. Taxonomy (GTDB): domain Bacteria; phylum Bacillota; class Negativicutes; order Acidaminococcales; family Acidaminococcaceae; genus Phascolarctobacterium_A. The sequence continues at coordinate 6,490 of CAMFZA010000018.1, forward strand.
CTTGCCAACGCTAAAGCCCGGGGTGTCCTTCGGAACGATGAAGGCAGTCAAGCCACGGATACCGCCAGTTTTACGAGTATTAGCAAATACTAGGAAGATGTCAGCCAAGCCACCATTGGTGATGAACATCTTGGTGCCATTGAGAGTGTAGGTGCCATCTTCTTTATTCTTTTCTGCACGAGTAGAAACGCCACCAGCATCACTGCCAGCGCCGGGCTCGGTGAGAGCAAAGGCAGCCAGGCCACCATTGTTCAACACATCGCAGTACATTTTCTTTTGCTCATCGGTGCCAGCCAGCAGTACAGGCTCAGTTGCCAGGCTGTTGGCAGCCAAGGAAGTAGCTACGCCAGCGCAGCCCTTACCCAGCTCTTCGTAAATGGTAGCAATGGCAACGCTATCCAGACCGGGACCATCCAACTCTTCGGGAACGATAACGTTAAGCAGACCCATTTCGTTGGCCTTTTCCATGAGGCCATCACGCCAATGGTTTTGCTCATCCATTTCTGCAGCATAGGGAGTGATTTCCTTTTCAACAAACTCCCTCACCATTTCCTGTAATTCTAATTGTTCTTCGTTTAATGCGAAATCCATCATATCCTCCTTAATCATCTTGCGACCTACCGCAGTCTTCTCCCCGACCAAACTAACCCGTAAGTTACCACTTGGCTGGTATTTCTTCAAAGCGCCCAACAATAAACATTGTGGTCAGAATGGTAGCCATCAACCTATCCGTATCGTCATACATTTCAGCTTCAATTACCATGGTTGTATGTCCATGATGGCGAACCCTACTCCTAACGTAGACCCGGCCCGCACTATGCACATTCCTGATAAAATTCATGCTAAAATTTAATGTCGCCACCGCTGCGCCCACACTAGCACCAGTAACTCCCAAAACAGAGTCAGCCAACGCGGTGAATACGCCACCATGACAAATACCACGGTGATTAAAATGCTTTTGGGGGTCAATATTAATGCTTACTACGGCCCCACCACAGGTTATTTCGTCAATATGCACACCAAAGGTGTTCATAAAAGAGTTAAAACCATACATTTTGCGAATATAGGCAGGAACATCCTTTACCTGTTCCACCAAAGCCATCGCCTTCCTTCCACCGGACGCAAATACTTATGTCATTATATCTCCGTTATTTTACCACAATTTTGCAAATAACTCAAGAATTTTGTGCAAAAAAAAGCCGAAAGGAGGGCACTTTCCCTTCCTTTCGGCTTTATCAGATTACATAACTGCTTTAAGAGACTAATTAGTCAATAATATTTTGTTTATAATCATGATAGAGAGCCTTGAGCTCCTCCATCACAGCGCACATTTCAATCTTCAAATTGGAGGCAGCATCATAATCACCGGCAGCCACTGCCTTACGAATGCTGGTAAAGAGACTCTTTTTCTCGAAGGAGTCCTTAGCCAAGCGAGCGCGCAGCACCTGAATTTTGTGCCACAGTGCCAAATCGCAGTCGGTGGAGCTTTCGGGGCTGTGGAGCTTTTTCATGTCTACTACTGCTTGATAATACTCGGGAATCAGACGAGTCAGGAGCTCGGTGGTCCAACGAATCAAAGCGCCTTGGCGGAAGGACTCAATATATTCCTTACGCAGGATATTGCCCTGGGTTAAAACAGCTACCTTTTCAGGATACTTGTCAAAGGCTTGCAGGTTTTCCCATACAGTGGCCGGCGGCTCGCCAAACAGCCTGCTGCGTTCTTCCGCAGTGAAATCTTCAAATACATCATCCTCGGTACGATATTGACGTTCTTTTTCCAAATAGAAGCCCTCTTCCCCAGCTGCCTTGGAGATTTCCTTTTCCAAAGCGGCCAAATCCTTGCCGGATTCCACACAAGCCTTGATACCATCCAGGCAGGACAGATAGAAGGCTGCAATAGCGATATAGGTATTGGTGTAGGGGTTGGGAGAACGCATTTCAATACGGGTAGCCTTGGGGTTATCCAAATCGCGAATCAGGCCAGCCAAAATGGTTCTGTTACGGGACGGATTATCAGGGCTTAGACCTAAGCTAGTAACAATGCACACCGGTGCTTCAAAGCCAGGCTTCAGACGATTTAGGGAGTCGATGGTGCAGGAAATAAAGGGATTGGTAACCTCATAGTTTTTCAATAGACCCATCAAAGCGCCATAACCGATGGCGGACAGAAACTCCTTATGCATATCCTTGGGGGAGAACAGGTTCACGATCTTACCATTCTTCAGCTTAGCTGCCATACCCACATGAGTATGCTCGCCACTGCCTGCCACGCCAGGAATGGGTTTTGCTTGGAAGGAAACCTCGAGACCATTCATGCGGAATACTTCCTTGACAATAATACGAGCCAAAATTTCGTTATCGGCAGTTTGTACACCGGTTGCGAACTTCCAGTCCACCTCCAGCTGTTCCATAACATGAGTCATGTGACCGGCACCATCAATTTGACCCTTAACGCCACCACATTCCTTGTGGCCCATTTCCGGCTCCAGGCCATACAGGTCCAGAGTTTCAACGGTTTGCTCCAATGCGGTGCGTACATTGCCGCGAGTGCGCTGCCAATATTGCTCCTGCATCATCTGAGAAGAGCTGAGGGCTTCAATGGGCGCATCCTCACGAGGAGATTTTACCCAAAATTCCAGTTCAGTAGCACTGGTAAAAATCAATTTTTCAATCTCATCACCTTTAATATGCTCCAGGCCGGGAATCACAGGATGCTTTTGGAAAAGCTCCATGATTTCGCCCTCCACATAATCCAAGGTATTTTTCAAAATAGAACGGGAGTCTACGAAATTGCCATTATGCAGCAAATAGCAGGGAATGCGCAAGGTGCCAATCATGCGACCATTAGAAGCATCAAAATGCTCATAGTTATAGTCCACAAACCAATTTACAGTTTTATCAACAACCATATCAACACGAGCGTTGTTCAGGGTAGCGATGCCGGTGAGCACAACGGAGGAACCATCAGTTTGGGCGGCACTGCCCTCCAGGAAGCTTTCCATATCTTCCAAAAAAATCTTCATGGGGATTTTTTCATCAGTATCGTTGCCCGCAAAGTCCACACCCATCAAAGAAACAAACTTTACCTCCGGATGCAGGGACAGCAAAGCACGCAAATCCTGCTCATTTTGTTGTTCAGGTTTAATTACATACAATAATTCCTTATTATTCATGATTGCTTGCAGCATGGAGCTGCTCTCCTTTCTCAATACTCCCTAAATAAACACCAGAAAAACAAAAAGACCTTTTCAAGCGAGGGCACACTCTTCCCCCTTCTCAAAAAAGTCTTCGTTGACTGTTCAGAATTATTATACCAATGATACTTTAAATCGTCAACTTTTTTACGCCAAATTGCAATTCTTCCACCCTTAAAATGTTATAAGCCGGCACGGATAGTCCGGCCGGCTTGTGAGTAGGGCTAAAAATTATTTATCGCTTGCCAAGAAAGCAGCAAAGGCTTTATAGGTGTAGTAAACGTCCAGCTTACTGGTCAGTTCGAAGGGAGAATGCATGCAGAGCACAGGTACACCCAAGTCAACTACGTCCACATCCATAGCAGCCACATACAGAGCTACGGTGCCACCGCCGCCCTCGTCCACTGCGCCCAGCTCGCCAATTTGCCAATAAACCTTGGCCTCATCCATAATGCTGATGATTTTAGCCATGGTTTCCGCGCTAGCATCATTGGAGCCAGATTTGCCACGGGCACCGGTATATTTGGTCAAGCAGGGACCCTTATTGACGAAGCAGCTGTTGCGTTCTTCATATACACTGGCAAAGGTGGGATCAAAGGCACCATTGACGTCGGAGGACAGAGCAGTGGTGTTGCGCAGCAAGGTGCGGATATTGGCACCCTCAAGGCTAGCTAATTCCTCCAAATAGTGCAGCACAAAGTCAGAACTTAAGCCAGTATTGCCATAGGAGCCAATCTCCTCCTTATCCGCCAAAATGGTCACGGTTGTGTAGTAAGGAGCCTTGGTATCAATTTCTGCAGTCAGGGCGGTGTAAGCGCAGACCTTGTCGTCCTGGCCATAAGCGCCGATTAAGCTGCGGTCCAGACCAATATCTACTGCCTTCACTGCGGGTACAAATTCAATCTCCGCGCGCATAAAGTCATGCTCGGTAATGCCATACATTTGGTTGAGCAGGGACAAAGCAGTCAGCTTCACAGCGTTCTTTACCTCATCCTTTTCAGACTCGTCTACAAAGGGCAGACTACCAATGACAATGTTCAGCTCCTCGCCACGAATGCCATCGGAAAGCTTGCGCTCGTTTTGCTTGGCACCCAGATGGGGCAGCAAATCAGTTACGCAAAATTGGGGCTCACCGGGCTGCTCGCCCACGGATACCTTTACCACCTCACCATTTTTCTTGACAATAACGCCATGCATGGCCAAAGGAGTAGTCACCCATTGATACTTGCGGATGCCCCCATAGTAGTGAGTTTTAAAGAAAGCAAACTCATTTTTTTCATAATCCGGATTGGGCTTCAAATCCAAGCGAGGAGAATCGATATGAGCAGCATTCAAGCGCACACCCTTTTCCAAAGGAGCGGTGCCAAAGGTGGACATGGCAAGGGATTTGCCACGGTTGACAAAGTAAACCTTGTCGCCGGGCTTGTAGCTCTTAGTTAAATCCAAGGGCTCATAGCCAGCAGCCTTGAGCAATTCCACAGCCTTAGCAGTGAATTCGCGCTCAGTTTTACCCTCATTCAAAAACTCCTTATAACCCTCGCAGTAGGCAAAGGCAGCGTCCTTGGCGGCAGATTCAGCCTTACCAATATGAGGAAATTCCCAGGTGAGGCTTTTTTGCAATTCTTTTGCAGAAGTCATTTCAATCAAATCCTTTCTATGGCAATCTATACTAGTTTTTTGTTAACAAAACATACAGAAATTATACCATATTTCCAGCTAGAGTGTTAGGAGATTTAGTGAAAAATTCCTCCACCGCAAGCGATTCCCTCCCCTTCATAAGGAAGACAAATTTAGCCTTCATGATAAAAACCTCCCAAACTTATGTCTGGGAGGTTCGTCCTTGAACAATTTTCCAGTTTTTACTTCACACAGGAGCAAGCTACGAAATGATTAGGCTCAACCTCTCGCAGTACAGGATTGCCCTTGTCGCACACGCCCTCCACCGGGCAGTCGCAACGCTTCATAAAACGGCATGCATCCGGCAGATTGATGGGAGCGGTAATTTCACCCTTGATAATTTGACGTTTAGGCTTGTCCTTGCCCACAACTGGCAAAGGAATAGCAGAAAGCAGTGCCTTGGTATAAGGATGCAGGGGATTTTTGAAGAGCAGGCTAGCAGGAGCCTTCTCCACCATGGTACCCATGTACATTACGGCGATATCATCGGAGAAATACTTAACTACGGACAAATCGTGGGTAATGAAAATATAGGTCAGTCCCAAATCCTTTTGCAGCTGCTTAAGCAGGTTCAGGATTTGTGCTTGAATGGAAACGTCCAGTGCAGAAACAGGCTCGTCACACACGATAATCTTCGGATTCATGGCCAAAGCACGAGCAATACCGATACGCTGGCGACGACCGCCATCCAGCTCGTGGGGATAGACATTGGCATAACGCTCAGCCAGACCTACTGTACGCATGAGCTCCAAGGTACGCTCTTCAATGGCTTCCTTGCCCTTAATCAGCTTATGCTCGATAATAGGCTCGCTGATTAACTGCATTACAGTTTCACGCGGGTCCAGAGAAGAGAAGGGATCCTGGAAAACCATCTGCATCTTTTGACGAAGAGGGCGCATTTCCTTGCGGCTCAGCTTGGTAATATCGTTGCCCTGAAATATAATCTTGCCACTAGTAGGTTCAATCAGCTTTAAAATGCAACGACCAGTGGTGGATTTGCCACAGCCGGACTCGCCTACAATACCCAGCGTTTTGCCTTCCTCCAAAGTAAAGCTAACTCCGTCCACAGCGTGAAGCTGACCAGCTGCTGTATTAAAATACTTAGTTAAATTTTCAATCACTAACAAAGGAGCGTTACTCATTTTTGGTTCCTCCTTAAAGCGAAGCCGGGTCTAGCATAAGCATGGCAGGCTACGAAATGAGTGCTGCTACCATCCACGGACTGCAACTCCGGCACGGTTGCGGAACAAGCCTCGGTAGCATAGGGACACCGAGGAGCAAAGGTACATCCAGGAGGCAGATCTGCCGGATCCGGCATCAAGCCCTTGATGGGCTCTAACATCTCGCCCTGCTCCTTCAGGTTGGGCAGGCTGTTGAACAAGCCTTCTGTGTAGGGATGACGCATATTGTTAAACACATCATCAACGGTACCCTTTTCCACAATGCGACCGGCATACATAACAGCCATATCATCACAAATCTCGGCTACGATGCCCAGGCTATGGGTAATCATCAGCATGGACATATCCCGGTTATTAATCAGGTCCTTCATGAGCTCCAGCACCTGAGCCTGAATGGTTACATCCAAAGCCGTGGTGGGCTCATCAGCAATGAGCAGCTTAGGACTGCAGGCCAAAGCGATTGCGATAACCACACGCTGCTTCATGCCGCCGGAGAATTGGTGAGGATAGTCAGTAGCTCTTGCCTCCGCAATGCCAACCAGCTTCAGCATTTCCTTGGCCTTTTCCAAGGCTTCCTCGGGCTTCAGGTTTTGGTGCAGCTCCAGGCTTTCTGCAATCTGCTCACCCACGGTCATAACCGGGTTCAAGGCAGTCATGGGGTCCTGGAAAATCATAGCCACATCGTTGCCACGCATGGCTTCCAGCTCCGCGTTGCTCATCTTGAGTACGTCCCTACCTTCAAGGGTAATGGAGCCACTCTTAATCACTCCCGGCGGGTCGGGAACAAGGTTCATAATGGACAGAGCGGTAGTAGTTTTGCCTGCACCGGTCTCACCCACCAAGCCCAGGGTACGCTGCTTGCCAATGGCAATATCAATACCATTGACTGCATGCACATCAGAATCTTCTGTTTCGTAGTGGACAACAAGGTCCTTAATATCTAATACTAAATCCATAATGCAAGCCCCCTTATTTCTTCAGCTTCGGGTCCAGCGCATCACGCAGGCCGTCACCAAGAAGGTTCAAGGCCAAAACAGTGAACATAATTGCTAAACCAGGAATTACGCAGATATAG
>CAMFZA010000019.1 GCA_946002345.1 uncultured Phascolarctobacterium sp.
AGCGGCGTGGGCGGCCAGTGTTCGGTCCCTCAAAGGCTGCTGCTCAGATGGAGGGCTCCAAGGCCTTTTCCAAGGAGTTGATGGCAAAATACAATATTCCTACTGCCTTCTTCAAAATCTGTGAGGATATTGATACTGCTAAGGCCTATGTTGAAGAAAAGGGTGCTCCCATTGTAGTCAAGGCGGATGGCCTTGCTGCTGGTAAGGGCGTAGTCGTTGCCATGACCAAGCAGGAAGCCTTGGATGCTATTGATGAAATGATGGGTGACCACAAATTTGGTGCTGCTGGTGCTCGCCTTGTTTTAGAAGAATATATGGCGGGTGAGGAAGCATCTTTGTTGGCCTTTACCGATGGTAAGACCGTTGTGCCCATGATTGCTGCCCAGGACCATAAGCGTGTTTTTGATGGTGATGAAGGTCCTAATACCGGTGGCATGGGTACCTATGCTCCTGCTCCCGTCATGACGGATATCCTGCGCCTAAAGGCTACGGAGCTGATTTTGAAGCCCGTTGTAGCAGCTATGGCTAAGGAAGGCATGCCCTATCAGGGTTGTCTCTATGCTGGCCTTATGATTAAGGGAGACAGTGTGAAGGTCGTGGAATTTAACTGTCGCTTTGGCGATCCCGAAACCCAGGTCGTACTGCCTTTGTTGGACGGTGATTTAGCCGAGATTATGCTGGCCTGCGCTACCGGTACCTTGGACAAGGCTGAGGTCGCTTGGCATGACAAGGCTGCGGTTTGCGTAGTTATGGCTAGCGGTGGCTATCCTGAAAGCTATGAAAAGGGTAAGGAGATTACTGGCCTGGCCGCTGCAGAAGAGGACAATGATGTTGTTGTTTTCCACGCCGGCACCAAGGCAGTCGAAGGCAAGATTGTGACCAGTGGTGGTCGTGTTTTGGGCGTAACCGCTGTGGATGCTACAATTAAGGCAGCTCGTGACCGCGCTTATGCTGCTGTAGAAAAAATCGCCTTTGAGAAAAATTTTTATAGAAAAGATATTGCGTGGAGAGCCTTAAAGAGGTAAAATAGATAAAACCTAATTTACTGTAAAGTTTGTAACAAAAAATTTAGAAGAAAAGGATGATGAAAGAATGGCTTTTTATTATGACGAACCTGCTCATACTTTTAGTGAGTACCTGTTAGTTCCCGGTTATTCCTCTGAGAAATGCATTCCTGCCAATGTAGATTTGCGCACTCCGTTGGTAAAATTTAAAAAAGGTGAAGAACCTGCCATCACCATGAATATCCCCATGGTTTCTGCAATCATGCAGGCTGTATCCGGCGAAAAGCTGGCAGTTGCTCTGTCCAAAGAGGGCGGTATTTCCTTCATCTATGGCTCCCAATCCGTTGAGGATGAGGCTGCCATGGTTGCTCGCGTTAAGGCTCATCGTGCAGGCTTTGTTAGCAGCGATTCTAACATTCGTCCTGACAGCACTCTGGCTGATATTCTGGCTCTGAAGGAGCGCACCGGTCACTCCACTGTGGCTGTAACCAGTGATGGTACCGTTAACGGCAAGCTGGAAGGCATTGTAACCAGCCGTGACTATCGCCCCAGTCGCATGGATCGTTCCACCAAGGTTCGCGACTTTATGACCCCCATTGACCAAATGATCGTTGCGGGCAAGGACACTACCCTGCAACAGGCTAACGACATTATTTGGGAAAAGAAATTAAACACTCTGCCCATTGTTGACGACGAAGGCCGGCTGCTGTACATGGTATTCCGCAAGGACTATGCAACTCATAAGGAATATCCCTTGGAGCTGCTGGACAGCAAAAAGCGTCACATCGTAGGCGCTGGTATCAACACCCGCGACTATGCTGAGCGTGTGCCCGCACTGGTTGACGCTGGTGTTGACGTACTTTGCATTGACTCCTCCGAAGGTTACAGTGCTTGGCAAAAAATCACTCTGGACTGGATTCGTGAGCATTATGGCGACAGCGTAAAGGTTGGCGCTGGCAACGTTGTTGACGCTGAAGGCTTCCGCTTCCTGGCTGACGCTGGCGCAGACTTTATCAAGGTTGGTATCGGCGGTGGCTCCATTTGCATTACCCGTGAACAAAAGGGTATCGGTCGTGGCCAAGCAACTGCTTTGATTGATGTTTGCAAGGCTCGTGATGATTACTACAGAGAAACTGGCGTGTACATTCCTGTATGCTCCGATGGTGGTATCGTTTATGATTATCACATGACTCTGGCTTTGGCTATGGGTGCTGACTTCATGATGCTGGGCCGTTACTTCGCTCGCTTCGATGAAAGCCCCTCCAACAAGGTTAACATCAACGGCACCTACATGAAGGAATATTGGGGCGAGGGCTCTGCTCGTGCTCGCAACTGGCAACGCTATGACATGGGTGGCGCAGCTAAGCTGTCCTTCGAAGAGGGCGTTGACTCCTATGTTCCCTATGCTGGTAGCCTGAAGGACAACGTAAACCTGACCTTGGCCAAGATGCGCTCCACCATGTGCAACTGCGGCGCACTGAACATTCCTGAGCTGCAGGCAAAGGCTAAGCTGACCCTTGTTTCTGCAACCTCCTTAGTTGAAGGCGGCGCTCATGACGTACTGCTGAAGGAAAATAACAACAGCAACTATCCTAAATAATTAAAATAAATGTATAAAGCTCCCGAACCGTTTGGTTCGGGAGCTTTTGTGCCTTTACTGATGGTTACACGGCAGCTTAAAAATAACAATGCATATCGGGGGCTTCTTTTCTCAAGAGTTCACGCAGAAGTGAGAAATCATGGCTAATGAATTTGAGAAGGGTATAGTTAATATGCAGATAAATAATGAAGTCCCGCAGATTTTCGCAATTCAGGAAGGTGCTTTCACGTGTCAGGTATTGGCCAATGACCTTGTTGATTAGTGCAACCACATCTCCGTCCACTGCCTGCTCAGGAAATTGGAGCAGCTGAGCATGAATTTCTTTGAAGCCATAGGGCATAGGGGTGGAATAGCGCTGCTGCAAGGTGGCAAAAAGTCTGGCGTAGGCTAAAAGATTGCGCATTTGCTGGTTAATGGGATGGATGAAGGGCTGGTAGGGTTGGTTATTTCCATAAGCAAAAACACTCCATTTCTCAGGCAGGGGCATGTGCCAATGCTTGAGCATGGAGATAGCAGTTTTTGGTGGAAATATTGGATAGTAATTTAGTTTATTATAATCATCTTCTACCTTGAGCATGATGCCGGAGTTGCGCAGAAGCTTACCCTTGTTGACCCAGCCGTAAACCGTTTGTCCAGGGGCGTAATCTTCATAGACATCAACGGATACAGTGAAGTATTCAGGTATTCTGTAGCGGGCTTCGTTATTTTGGCAAAAATTGGTCATAAACAGATTTGCTTCTCTTCCACTTGCAATAATATTACTTTTCGACATAATAAATACTCCTTTAATAAGTTTTGTTTGATACATTTGTGAAAGTAATATCTAGACAGCTGCCAGAGCGCTTTTCGTTGCTATGAACAAAAGCATCATTCCCGGGCAGGTGTAATTGCGTAGCAGCAAAACAAAGCGTTTCACAACGTATATTATAATACTTTTATGGAATTTTAAAAGAGAAAAATAAATAAATTTGCAGCTGGCGTTCCATTAACAATCTTTAGCTACAATAGGAATAAAAATACCCATCAAAGCTAATTGATGGGTATTTAAAAGTAGTTGTGGACTATTCTTGTTGTTGTGATTCTGCCTAAAGTAAACAATAAAAATTAGCGGTTGACCTTAGCCATGAACTTTTCGTTGTTGATAATAAAGCGTTCGTGGCTACCCTTGCCGATGATTCCCTTGCTATCTTCGGCTTGCACGCTAAAGGTTAGCTTGCGGCCTTCTACCTGGGTGAGAGTGGCTGTAGCGGTAACAGTGTCATGCATGGCAGTGGCTCTGTCGTGAGTAATATTAAGGCTGATGCCTACAGTACCACTGCCTGCTTCTAAGTGGGCATTGACAGCTGCGCAGGCTGCTTCTTCCATCAGCGCGCACATGGCAGGGGTGGCAAAAACGGCTAAGCTGCCACTTTTCATGGTGGCGGCAATGTTGGCAGTGGTAACAGTGGTGGTTGCAGTTCCTACAAGGCCTGCAGTCAAGCAATCAGACATAGCATTTGAACCTTCTTTCATAAACAAGTTGATTTGGGAAATATGTTTATTTAATCATAAACCATACAGCAATAAAAGACAAGCTGAAATGTATAAATGGTAACATATTTGTAAAATTCGTAATTTGCTTAGAAAAATTACTTACACAGATTTTCTGAGTGTGCTATAATGAAGGCAGATAAGGGTAAAGTATTATTCCGAGGGGGGTGCTTTTATGGCATTGGAATTCAATAGAACCACTTTTTTGAAGGTTTATACTGGTGAAGACGTATTGTATAATGATATCCCCTTGTACAAAGCAATTTTGCGGGAAGCACGGCGTTTAGGTCTATCCGGTGGCACCGTGATGAAGGGTATCGAGGGTTATGCTGCCAAGCTGCGTGGTGTTGGTCGTGCTGTGAATACTTTTATTAGCGGCAATGCCAATCTGCCAGTAGTGGTAGAAATTGTTGATAAGCGAGAAAATATCGATAAGATTCTGCCCTGGCTGGAAAAAAATGCCACCCATGCCCTAGTGCTTGTAGAGGAGAGCACCTATATGGTTACCGACTACATGCGCGAAAGAGGCTATGTGGACCGCTTGATTGGTGGGCCACCTCGTAACCAGGAGGAAAAAGAGCAGGCTCAGCAAAATATTCAGCTGCAACAGCAACAACAATAAGTTTTATATTATAGCCTTATAACGGAAAAAGAAAAAAAGCCGCAGTCCAAAAAGCTTGAGCTGCGGTTTTTTATGGCGCGCGAAAGGAGTAAGAGGATGACTGAGATGAAGCATGAGAACATTGATGAGGTAAAGGTTGGAGAAATTATCGATGACCGCATGCGGGAGGAGGAAGCAGAATCTCTATGCCGCTGGGCTGCTGCCCGTGCTGGCGTTATCGTAGTAGCACCCTTATTGGGAACCATGAGCCTTGTAGCTAACGAGATTTATTTGATTATAAAATTAGGTAAGGTATATGGGGAAGAGATTTCTGAACAGGCAGCCGTTAGCGTTTTAGGTAGCTTAGGAGCCTATTTTGTGGGTAGCACCTTAACCACGCTGATTCCCTTTCCGCCCATGCAGATTCCTGTAGCAGTGGGTACCACCTATGCGCTGGGGAGCGTGGTGACCGAATGGTTGAAGGCAGGCAAGCCCAAGGACATGAGCCCCTTTAAAAAGGTTTATGATGATGCTCTAAGCATGGCTAAGAAAAATCTGGATATCTTTAAGAACAATCCTAAAAAGGACGAGCCCTTGGGCGATGAAAAGCACCATTATGAAATCTAAAATGGCCTAGGCTAAGATTAGTAAACTAGGAGGATGACTATGTATGATGTAGCCATTATTGGTGGTGGACCGGCAGCGATTTTTGCAGCTTACGAATTTGTTTTAAAATATCCTGCCCTAAAGCTGGTGATGCTGGAGGCTGGTAATGCCATTGACAAGCGCTATTGTCCTTTGGCAGCGAAGAAGGTGGACCATTGTATCAACTGCAAGCCCTGCAGCATTATGCGCGGCTTTGGTGGGGCAGGAGCCTTTTCTGATGGTAAGTATAACTTTACTACGGAATTTGGTGGTTGGCTCAACGAATATTTGCCCGAGGAAAAGGTCATTGAATTAATCGACTATGTGGACGAGCTCAACTGTCGCCATGGAGCTCCGGGCGAGTATTTCACTACCAAGAATAGCGATATTGGTCGCAAGGCTTTGCGTTACGATTTGCATTTGCTCAACGCTAAGGTGCGTCACTTGGGCACAGAAAACAACCTGGTAATCATGGAAAATATCTATAAATTTTTGCAGGAGAAGATGGATATTCGCTGCAATACGGCAGTTGCCTCCATTGCTAAGGAGGATGATGGCAGCTTTTCTCTGCAGCTTGTCAATGGTGAAGCAGTGCAATGTAAATATTTAATCGCTGCTCCCGGTCGTGCCGGTGCGGAATGGTACACTGAGGAATGCCGCAAGCTGGGGCTTTCCTTCATCAATAATCAGGTGGATATCGGCGTGCGGGTGGAGGTGCCTGCGGATGTGTTCAAGCATATTACCGATGAGGTTTATGAGGCTAAGATTCTTTATCGTACCCAAACTTATAACGATATGGTGCGCACCTTCTGCATGAATCCCTATGGCTATGTGGTGGCTGAAAATACGGATGGTATCATTACTGTTAATGGTCACAGCTATCGCGACCCCAAGCTGCAAAGCAAAAACACCAATTTTGCTCTGCTCGTGAGCAGCAAGTTTACCGAGCCCTTTCATGAGCCCTTGCAATATGGCAAGCGCATTGCCTCCTTCTCCAATATGTTGGGCGGTGGCGTGTTAGTGCAGCGCTTCGGAGATTTGGTCAAGGGGCGCCGCACCAATGAAAAGCGGCTTTTGAAGAGCTTCACCAAGCCCACCCTGTCTGCAACTCCGGGAGATTTAAGCTTGGTCTTGCCTAAACGCCAGTTAGATGATATCATTGAGATGATATATGCTTTGGACAAGATTGCTCCGGGTATGGCCAATGCTGATACCCTGCTTTATGGCGTGGAGGTAAAGTTCTATAGTGCGCGGCTGGAGCTGGACGGCAATTTGGAAACCAAGATTCCCAATATGATTGCCATAGGCGATGGCGCGGGCATTACGAGGGGCTTATCTCAGGCTAGTGCATCGGGTGTATGGGTGGCACGAGTAATCGGCAACAGAGCAGAAGCACTATAAGGCACCATATGCGTCGCAATGGCTTCTAGGAGTATTGACTATACGCCGTCGCAAGCCATTGCTCGCTTCTAGTACCTTCTAGCGCTTCTGAGATTTGATAATAATGTAGGAAGGTGTTTTAGTAGTGAATTTTGAGTTTTTTGCGTTTCTGGTGTTTATGTCCTTTGTGTCCTTTGCCATTGCCTTTTTGGCTTATGCCATGGTGGTGCGCTTTATGGGCAAGGAAGGCTTTTTGTCCCGGCTCAGCCAGATTATTCTGGTGCCTGCCTGCGTGGTAATTTATGATTTTATCTGTATTGCGTCCCCCAGCAGCTATCGTTATTTAGTGGGTGGCTTGCCCCTGCTAGGCGTGGCAGGCTTGGCATTGTACTATCGCTTTGTGAAGGGTGAGGATTTTGCTGATCCGCCTAAAACTCCCACCGAGCTGGCCCAAGCCAATGCAGAGCCGAAAAAATTCAGCAAGAAATCTGCACGCATTCATGCATCCAGAAAAAAACGTGGTCGTGAATAAACTTGCTTGAATTTAGTTTTTAAGCAGGAAATTTGCAAGAGCAAAACGAATATATATAGTGATAGAAGCAAGGTAGCAGCAGGTGCTACTGTAGTATAAATGGAGGTGTTGTTTATGTTCAAGAAAATTCTTGTTCCTGTTGATGGTAGTGAAGGCTCCTGGAGAGCATTGCATACTGCTGTGGAGCTAGGTAAAAAATTTGATAGCGATTTGCTGGTTGTCAATGTAATCCAACCTTACAATAACGCAGCACTTTTGGCAATTCCTCTGGACCACGCCACTGTAACTCAGGGCAATAGCGAATTGGAGAAAATTGGTGACAAGGTTCTAGAAATGGCGGAAGAGCGTTTGGCCTACTATCCCTATAAAACTGAATATAGCCTAGAGGTTGGTCATCCTTCTGAGCGCATCATTGCTCTGGCTAAAAAAGCTAATGCAGATACTATTGTGATTGGTAGCCGTGGCTTGTCCGGTATTGCTGAATTCTTCTTGGGCAGTGTCAGCTCCAAGGTATCCCAATACGCAACTGTTCCTGTTTTGATCGTGAAATAAGATGCTGCGCCGTATCCTGGTACCCATTGATGGTACAGAATGTTCTTGGCGGGCTTTAGAGTATGCTTGTGAGCTGGTACGGTTGAGTGGTGGCAGTCTTGTGGTGATGACTGTTGCTAGGGATAAGCGTGCGGAGCCGGTGTTGGCAGCGGAAGGGGATGCCCTGTTTGCCCACATTGGTAACGAGGTGCTGGATTCTGCCAATGCTGTACTGGCAGGTAAGGGTAATGATTCCACCTATCTGCTGGAAAATGGTGGCAATGTGGGCGCTAGTATTTTGCAGACGGTGGAGGATGAGGGCTGTGATGGCGTTGTGCTAGGCAGCCGAGGTTTAGGTGTGTTGGAGGGTTTTCTGCGCAACAGCGTAAGCCGGTTGGTTTTAGAAAATGCCAATGTGCCTGTAACAATTGTAAAATAAGCTGTACAAGGAGGTATCCTGCCACAGGTATCTCCTTGTTTTGTTCATACTTGTAAAAATTCTGTATACATGCCTTTTCAGCCTTCTTTTGATTTTACAAAAGAGGGCAGATAGTGTATACTAAATTTGCCGGCAGGAGAAATCCTGCTTTGAAATCAGGTCAATTTTTTATTATCTTTGGCATTATAGAAAGAAGGGTAAAATCAATGGCAAAAATGAAAACCATGGATGGCAACACTGCTGCTGCGCACATTGCGTACGCCTTTACCGATGTTGCCTGCATCTATCCTATTACTCCGTCTTCCCCCATGGCTGAGGTGGTGGACGAATGGTCTGCTCAAGGCAGAAAGAATCTATTTGGTCAACAGGTTCGCGTGGTTGAAATGCAATCCGAGGCTGGTGCTGCCGGTGCTGTTCACGGCTCCCTGCAGGCAGGTGCGCTGACTACTACCTACACCGCATCTCAAGGCTTGCTTTTGATGATTCCTAATATGTATAAAATGGCCGGCGAGCTGCTGCCCGCAGTTTTCCACGTTTCCGCACGTGCACTGGCAACAAGCTCTCTGTCTATCTTCGGTGACCATCAGGACGTAATGGCTTGCCGCCAGACCGGCTTTGCATTGCGGGCTGAAGGCAGCGTACAAGAGGTTATGGATCTGGCAGGCGTAGCACATTTGAGTGCTATCAAGAGCCGCGTTCCTTTCCTGAACTTCTTTGATGGCTTCCGTACCTCCCACGAAATCCAAAAGATTGAGGTTATGGATTATGCAGATTTGGAGAAGCTGCTGGATAAGGATGCAGTGGATGCTTTCCGCAAGAATTCCCTGAATCCTGATAACCCTGTTCAACGTGGTAGTGCCCAAAATCCTGATATTTATTTCCAAACTCGTGAAACTGTAAACTCCTACTATGAAGCAGTTCCTGCCATGGTAGAGGAATATATGGCTGAAATCTCCAAGATTACCGGTCGTGAATACCATCTGTTCAATTATTATGGTGCTCCTGATGCTGAAAACATCATCGTAGCTATGGGCTCCGGCTGCGACACTGCTCGTACTGTGGCTGAAGCACTTAACAAGGAAGGCCAAAAGGTTGGCGTGCTGGTGGTTCATCTCTATCGTCCCTTCGCCTTCGATTCTTTTATGAAGGCTATTCCGGAAACCGTAAAACGCATTGCTGTTTTGGACCGCACCAAAGAGCCGGGCTCCTTGGGCGAGCCCCTGTATCTTGATGTACGGGCTGCCTTCTACAACAGCGACCGCAAGCCCCTCATTATCGGTGGTCGTTATGGCCTGGGCTCCAAGGACCCGCTGCCCCGCGACATCGAAGCAGTATTCGCTAATTTGGCAGCTGACGAGCCGAAAAACAACTTTACCGTTGGCATTGTAGACGATGTTACCCACACCTCCCTGCCTGCCGGCAGAGATTTGGAGGTTGTTCCGGAGGGGACTACTGCCTGCAAATTCTGGGGTCTGGGCTCCGATGGTACCGTTGGCGCTAATAAGAACTCCATTAAGATTATCGGTGACCACACCGACATGTATGCGCAGGGCTACTTCTTCTATGATTCTAAGAAGTCCGGTGGCATTACCGTATCCCACCTGCGCTTTGGCAAGACTCCTATTCAGGCTCCCTATTTGATTGATGCTGCTGATTTTGTAGCTGTACACAAGGCTTCTTATGTGCATTCCTATGATGTAGTGGCCGGCATCAAAAAGGGTGGTACCCTGCTTTTGAACTGCGAATGGACTGCAGAAGAACTGTCCGAACAGCTGCCCGCAGCCATGAAGCAATATATTGCTAAAAACAACATCAATCTGTACATCATCGATGCTGTGAAGATCGGCAAGGAAATTGGCCTGGGCGCACGCATCAACATGGTAATGCAGGCTGCCTTCTTCAAGCTGGCTAATATTATTCCTATTGAGGAAGCAGTTAAATACATGAAGGATGCTATTGAGCACTCCTATGGCAAAAAGGGCCAGGCAGTTGTGGATATGAACTACGCTGCTGTGGATGCTGGTGTTAATGCTGTTGTCAAGGTAGAGGTTCCTGCTGACTGGGCAACTGCCGAGGATACCAAGGCTCCTGTGAAGACCGGCAATGATTTTGTAGATAAAATCATGGTTCCTATGAACCGTCTGGAAGGCGACAAGCTGACTGTTGGCGATTTGATGTCCGTGAACGACGGTACCTTCCCCAGCGGCACCTCTGCTTATGAAAAACGTGGCGTTGCTCTGGATGTTCCCCAATGGATTCCGGAAAACTGCATCCAATGTAACCAATGCGCCTTTGTTTGCCCCCACGCTGCTATTCGCCCCGTGCTGATGGATGAAGCTGAAGCTGCTGCTGCTCCTGCAAGCATGGCTAAAAAGCCCGCTGTTGGTGCTAAGGGCATGACCTTCACCATGAGCGTTTCTCCGTTGGACTGCCTGGGTTGCGGCAACTGCGCTCAAGTTTGCCCGGCTCCGAAGGGCAAGGCTCTGGTTATGAAGCCCCTTGATACCCAGCTGGATAAAGCTGAGGCTTGGGAATATGCTACCAAGAAGGTTGCAGTAAAACCGAACCCGGTAAATAAATACACCATGAAGGGCTGCCAATTCGAAGAGCCCCTGCTGGAGTTCTCCGGCGCTTGCGCAGGCTGCGGTGAAACCCCCTATGCTAAGCTGGTTACCCAACTCTTTGGTGATCGCATGATGGTAGCCAACGCTACCGGTTGCTCCTCCATTTGGGGCGCCTCCGCTCCCTCCATGCCCTATACCAAGAATGCAGCTGGTCATGGTCCGGCTTGGGCTAACTCCCTGTTCGAGGATAATGCTGAATATGGTTTAGGCATGTACATTGGCGTTGCTCAAAACCGCGCTAAGGTTGCTGATATTATCAACGAAGCCCTGACTAAGGATATTCCTGCTGATTTGAAGGCTGCTATGGAAGCATGGTTGGCAGGCAAGGATGATGGCGAGGGCTCTCGTGAGCGCGCCAATGCTTTGGAAGCAGCAGTTGCCGCCCATAAGGATCAGTGCTCTACCTGTGCTGCTCTCTATGAAATGAAGCAATACTTTGTAAAACGCTCCAACTGGATCTTCGGCGGCGATGGCTGGTCCTACGATATTGGTTACGGCGGCGTTGACCATGTGCTGGCATCTGGCGAAGACGTAAATATCATGGTCTTCGATACCGAGGTTTACTCCAACACTGGCGGCCAATCCTCCAAGGCTACTCCTACTGCTGCAGTTGCTAAGTTTGCTGCTAGCGGCAAGAAGACTAAAAAGAAGGACTTGGGCATGATGGCCATGAGCTATGGCTATGTATATGTAGCACAGGTTGCTATGGGCTATGACAAGAACCAGCTGTTGAAGGCCTTGAAGGAAGCAGAAGCATACCATGGTCCTTCCCTGATTATTTGCTATGCTCCTTGCATCAACCACGGCCTGAAGGCTGGCATGGGCTGCAGCCAATTGGAAGAAAAACGTGCTGTTGAATGTGGTTACTGGGCAACCTATCGCTATAATCCGGAGCTGAAGGCTCAGGGTAAGAACCCCTTTAGCCTGGATTCCAAGGAACCCACCGGCAACTTCCGTGAATTCCTGATGGGCGAGGTTCGTTTTAGCTCTCTGCAAAAGACCTTCCCGGAAACCGCAGAAGCTCTCTTCGAAAAGACTGAGGCTGATGCTAAGGATCGTTTGGAAGGCTACAAAAAGCTGGCTGCTCAAGAGTAAGCAAGCTCATAAATAGGTAAGCAAAAGCCTCTGGCTGTACTCGAAGGAGTGGAGCCAGAGGCTTTTTGCATAGGCATAATAGTAAATTCACCAAATACTTTTTAAGATGGGCAATAAAATGGGGGCCAGGATGGAGGTGGCGATGCCCGTGAGGGCAATCGCCACACCGCCAATGGCCAGCTGCACTGGGCTCACACCAGCGCAGGCGCTGGTGCCGAGCCCGTGGCTGCTGGCGCCGATGGCAAGGCCAGCGGCGATATCGTTCTTGATGCCAAAAAGCTTGAGCAGCTTGTGGTTGAAGGTTGCTCCCAGCATGCCGGTGAAAATGACCGCGGCAGTGGTCAGGGCCGGGATGCCGCCGATGGTTTTGGAGACATCAATGGCAATAGGGGTGGTGACGGATTTGGGGATCAAGCTTAAGAGTACCTTTTCACTAGCACCCAAGCCCTTGGCGCAAAAATAAACCACTACAATGGCCACGAGAGTGGCAATGGTTACGCCGCCTAAAATGGGCAGGGCCTGTTGGGCAATTACCTTACGGTTTTTGTACAAGGGTAAAGCCAAAGCAATGGTGGCCGGTCCCAAGAGAAAGTTGATAAACTCTGCCCCGGCGGCGTATTGCTTGTATTCTACGCCCGGGGTACAGGTCAAAAGGGCAATGATGCCCACGCAGGCAGGCACGAAGGGCGGCAGCACCCGCAGACCCAGCCTGTCCACAAGGATTTCGCTAAAGGCGTATAAAATAACGGTTAGGCCAATGCCAAAAAGGGGCGAATTAAGTAAGCTGTCGGGAAACATTTATTTCCCTCCCTTCTTGAGCATACCCTGCAAAAAGAGAGCAGTGGAGCCCAAAACCGCAATGCTGGCAGCCACAATGGTCACTAAAATGGGCAGCCATTCAGCGCGAATCACATCGGCGTAAAGAATGACGCTGACGCCTGCGGGCAAAAAGAGCATACCCATTTTGGAAATCAAAATATCGCAGATACCTTCCACCGAGTTAGCCGGGATGACGCCGCCGCAAAGGAGCGCGGTCAAAATCAGCATGCCCAAAAGTGCTGGTGGAAAGGGCACGCCTAAAGCGTTAATAATCAGCGTGGATACCCATTGTAATAATAATAGAAAGGCAATACCACGCAAAAGAGCTGTTGGTGACATAATTCTTCCTCCTGATAAAAGCAAAACAAAAAAAGTGATTTTATTGTCCCACAAGCCCGTGTTACTGTCAAGGAAGAAGGACAAAGATTTCACTAAATTAACAAATTTACCTATTTGACTTTTTGACTTTTGCTGTTATAATACATAATAGAACAAGTTGAATAAACCCCTCCACCGCAAGCGGTCCCCCTCCCCTTTT
>CAMFZA010000020.1 GCA_946002345.1 uncultured Phascolarctobacterium sp.
ACTACTTGAGAGATAGAGCTTCTGCAGCAAAAATATCGGCACTGTAAGAAGGGTAATGGCAATGTGCCGCCACCGGTGGAATATCGCCCCCTGATTAAGGGACAGCTGAGTCTAGATGATGTGGTAGTAAACATGCCCACGGTTCCGGAAATGGGTGAGAGCGAGAGCAATTTTGGCCTTGATGTAAAGGTGGACTTGGGTAACAAAATTCACCTTTATAATAGTTATTTGTATGATATTTGGCTTAGTGGTGGTATTCATGCCAAGGGCAGCACACGCTTCCCCATTGTGGATGGCACTATCAAGGCAGAAAAGGGCACTATTTCTTACCTGCGCACTGATTTTAAGCTGCGTGACGCTAGCCTTGTTTGGGTGGAGCCGGGTACCTTCTTACCCAATGTTAATTTGGAAAGCACCGCTCGCTTTAGCCGGTATCGTATTTACATGAAGGTTAATGGTCCTGTGGAAAAAATGGACTTGATATTGGCCAGTGACCCACCCCTAGAACGAAACACCATTGTGCGTATGCTGACTCTGCAGCGTGATGAAGCTGGTAGTACCGCGGTTACGAGGGACGATATGAGCAATCTGATGACTGCGGGACTGCAAATGACGGTTTTAGGGGACGTGGAAACCTGGATTAAGCAGACCTTGGGCCTGGACCAGTTCCGTATTTACACGGGCAAGGTGCGCTCCGGCATCGGCTTTGCAAGCGCTAAGGACCGCAGTCAGGACTTGACTACGGACGAACGCAATCAGTATAATGTATTGGTAAGTAAATATTTGAATAATAATTTCATGGTTGGCTATACTAGTAGCTTTGATGCCCTTGACAGGAGTGTATTCGGGCAGTACGATATTAGTAGGCACATGAATATAACCTATTCCAGAAGCTATGACCTGAATGATAAAGCAGATAATTGGTATGGTCTGGAATATAAAATAACTTTTTAAATTTTGTAATATTATGGAAGGGAGGTGCAAGCATGCTGCAAAGCTATCTGGAGGAGCTGCGCAAAACGCCGCTATTGGAGCCGGAGGAGGAGCAGAAGTTATGGGAGCAGGCAGCCAAGGGAAATTTGGCTGCCCATCAAAGGCTTATGACCAGCTATCAGCCCTTAGTCTTCAAAATTGCCACCAGCTTTAAGCTGGGTGAGGCCGAGACCATGGAGCTAATCCAGGAAGGTATGGTAGGCCTTTTAGAAGCGGCAGAAAGCTATGATTATACTCGTCAAGTGGCCTTCAGCTTGTTTGCTTCCTTCCGTATTAAGGGTAGTATGGTGGATTATTTGCGCCATAGCGATAGGAAGGGACTCCTGTATTTGGACAGCGAAATCAGCCAGGGATTTACCTTGAGTGATGCGTTGCCCTCGGAGTTAGCTACGCCCACGGAGCTTACAGAACAAAAGCTGTTGCAGGAGAAGGTGGCCCAGGCCATGGACCGCTTGCCCGTGAAGGAGCAGCAGGTGCTGCAGGGCATGTATTTGGAGGATAGACCGGCTCAGGCTGTGGCAGAGGCAATTGATGTGAGCTTGGGGCATGTCTATCGCTTGCAAAAGCAGGGGGTGCGCCGCATCCGCGGTATGCTTGCCCGCTTCATGCATGATTTTAACAAAGAATAAAAAGATATCTAAAGTCCAAAAGGATAGAGATTTAGCGTAAATAAAAGAAAATACGATAAAAACAGTGCTAATTGCAAAAAATGCACTGTGAAAATCTGCAAAAAACTATGACTTTAGCTACTATAGTTGTGATTACGAGCGGAAGGGGGTATTTTCATGGCGCAGCCCGGTAACTCTGTGTTTCGTCGCATTCGCTCTGTGAAGAGCAGCTTGGACAATGCGGAGCAGAGTTTTTTGGATAATAAGGATATACGCGGCGAGCTGGACTTGATGCTGGCTGAAGCCGAGCTGAAAAATTTGCGCCAGAAAAAGGATGTACCCTGGAGCTGGAATAGGCAGCTGCTTGCTGCCTGTGCAGCAGTGATGCTGGTCTTGGCCAGTGTGGGAGGCTGGTATTTTGCTCGTGGACATTATAAGCAGCCTGCTAAAGCAGCTGTACCACCGGTGCAAGGCAGCCTTGAGCAGCAGAGAAGCCCTGTTGCCCCTATAGTGATGGAAAAAGTGGTTGCTAAGCAATCACCGCAGGCGGCACCGGCACCTGCACAACAAACGCAGATAAGCTCTGGGAAAGAGCTCCCTCAGGAGCAGGCCCAGGTTTCCATATCCAAAGCTGATTTGCACAAATTAGTGCGGTCAGCGCGAGTTGAGTTGAGTAACTCGAAATAATGCGAAGGAGGACTTCATTGATGAAAAAGACCTTATGGCAGCCCATGGCAGTGGGCCTGGCAGCATTGCTGCTGGCTATGCCTGTTTATGCTGAAAACACCCAGGCACCTGATGAAGCTGCCACTCCGGCAGCTCAGACTGCTCCGGCGCAGAAGGAAGAAAATAAACTGGCTCCCTATTTGGGTAAGAAGACTACCATGCCGACCATTGCCGGTAATGAGGCACTTAGCGCGGAAGACCTCGCTGCTGCCGTGAAAACCAAGCAGGGCATGGAGTTTACCGAAGAGGGTTTGAGCCAGGACTTGAGTGCTATTTATGATTTGGGTTGGTTCTATGATATGCATCCTGAATTTAAGCTGGTGCCCGAGGGCGTCCAGATTATTTATCACGTGTTGGAAAATCCCGTGTACAAGGATGTCAAGGTGAACGGCAACACTGTTATTGATGGCAAAAAGGTGGATGCCTGCTTCGATTTAGAAAAGGATAAAATTGCTAATCTCAAACAAATTAATAAGTGCGTGCAAAAGCTGGAGGAGGAATATCGTTCCAACGGCTACATTTTGGCTCGTGTGACAGTTGTGCATATGGAGCAGGATGGTACCCTGCAGGTTACTGTTAACGAGGGCTTGGTAGAAGGCTTTAAGGTTAAGGGTAACAAAAAGTGTAAGGATTATGTTATTACCCGTGAAATGAAGTTGAAGCCCGGTAAACCATTCAATGCCAAGGATGCTCGTCGCAGCATGCAGCGTGTGTACAACTTGGGTTATTTTGAAGATGTCAACGTTAAGCTGAACCCCGGTCGGGAGCCTAACTCCGTGGAAGTGGAAATCGACGTAGTCGAAATGAACACTGGTACCTTTGGTATCGGCGCTGGCTACAGCAACGCAGATGGCTTCGTAGGTATGGTTTCTATTGGCGATAAGAACTTCCGTGGCACTGGCGACAAGATTAATATTCGTTGGGAATTTGGCGGCGAGGATAACAAGAACTATGACTTCAGCTACACTCGTCCCTGGTTGGATGACAAGGAAACTGCAGCCACCATCAATCTCTACGATATCACTAATGAATATGCTGACTATGATATTAACGGCGACGAAATTGCTCGCTACGACAAAAAGCGTCGTGGTCAGGAGCTGACCTTCAGCCGCAAGACTGACAATGAGTTTATCAGCAACTACATAACCCTGAAGAATCGTGACGATATCTATAAGGGTGAAGCTGATGGCTATGAAGGCGATAAAGAGCAATACTACGAAGAGCAGTTCAATACTAGTGGTAAGTATCATCCTGAATGGATGCCTAATACTGCTGAAGAACGCCGCAAGGAAAACTTTGGTACCACTCGCTCCATTACGCTGGGTCGCATTTTTGATTCCCGTGACAATGTTTACGATCCCCATGAGGGCAAACGCATGGCCTACAGCGTGGAATGGGCTGGCGGCTTAGGCGGTGACTTCGACTTTACTAAATTTACTGCTGATTGGCGCTACTATTATCGTGCCGGTGGTGAAAGTGTTTGGGCCTTGAACCTGGGTGCAGGCTATGCTGATGGCGATATGCCCCTATCTCAACGCTTCTCCATGGGTGGTAGCGATACCCTGCGTGGCTACGAGGATGACCAATTCCGTGGCAACAGCATGGTGAAGGCAACCTTGGAATATCGCTTCCCCATTGTGAAGAAGGTTCAGGGCGTGCTCTTTACGGATAATGGCTATGCTTGGGACAAACGTCATGAGGATGAATTTGACTTTGGCCTGATTAAGAATAGCTATGGTGTGGGCCTGCGTATTAACTCCCCGCTGGGTCCTGTAAAACTGGATTATGGCTATGGTGAGGACGGTGGCAAGTTCCACTTTAGCTTTGGTGGTCAGTTCTAATCAGTAAGAATTAGGAGCAGATGCTGCTATGAAGCTGAATAAGATTATTATTTTTGCTGCAATGACATGCTTGCCATTGCAGCAAGCTTTTTCTGCCCCCATTGAAGATGTTGCTGTGCGGGTTGTGGATACTGGTGGCGGGACCAGTGAGGTGCTGCTACAAAAGATGAGCAGTAGTATGCAGGTGGTGGCGGATCAGTTGTTTGTAGATAAGGATGATGGCGCCATTGCCGCTGCCTCTGGGGACTACAAGCGCCTATTGACAGAAATTGGCGAGCGCGTCTTTACGGGCTACGAGCTGGTTGATGTGCGCCTTGAGGCTGCGCCCCATACAAGGATTACCCTCTTTGCGAGGCCTTGGAGCGCTACCATAAGCCAGCCGGTGATGGATTTACAGTTTTCCGGTGTAGAGCCACAAACAGCGGCCCTGCTGGCCCGGAGTGTGCCCAAACTGCAGGAGCAGCTGGAGTCTGCCATTAGTGGCGCAAGTGTGGATGCGGGCGATTGGGCCGGAGGCGTTTTGCGGCGTATGGTGCGTAGCCGTCTGGAGGAAGCCTTGCCCGAGTTTCGGGCAGCGGTGGATGTGCTGCAGGAGGGGGAGCGAACCCTGGTGCAGGTGGTTATCTATCCTGTGGGGCAGCTGGTGACCAATATTAAGTACGAACTGCGCAGTGAGGCCATCCCCAATATTCTTCTCATGGATCTCAAGTATAAATATGCCGCTGAATGTGACAAGCTACGTGGCTTGCCTGTGGCTTATGTGCAGCACCATCGTCAGGAGCTGGAGCAGCTGCTCACCCAAAAGCTTTTGGCAGAGCAGGCTGTGCAGGAGTTTGGACTGCAGCCAGTGGTAAAGCTGGAGCCTGCGGCCAATATGGCTGTGAGCATTATGATTAACTCGGACAAATACAAGGTATGGTTTGAGGGTTATGGTGATGTGGGTCGCGAAAGCGAAAATCTTTCCGGCAAAGCCCATCTTGGTAAGTTTATATCTGGTCGGGATGAGGTGTTTGGTGAGGCCGAGGTGATTTTGGACCATGTGGATTGGCGCTTTGGCACCGGCTATTCCCATTATTGGGGCAAGAGCGTGTGGAGCTTCACTCGGCGCATCCCTGTGGGAGATAACGAGTATCGGTTGGAATATAATTTAAGTCCCAAATGGCGCTTGCGTACAGATCATTTTTCCTCTGCTAATCGTAACGAGTTTGGTGTGCGTTATCGCATTCATGAGTTCCTCAGTGCGGAATATGTGTATGGGGGCGACGAATTCTATTTGCGTATTATAGGAAATTTGTAACGTTTCTTGAATAAATGGCCCTAGGCTGTTATAATAGTCTATATATGTGTAGTTAACAAATTTTTATTCAAAAGGTAGGTATTTTGATCATGATGCAGCAATTGCGTAATCCTAAAAATGTGAAGCTAGTTTCTCTATTCGTAGCAGCTATTTTTGTCCTGGGCTGCTTTGCTCTGTCCTTGACCCAAAGTGGTTTTGGCAGAAGTGCTTCTGCTGCCCCCAGTGAGTCCGCCGTAGGCGTGGTTAATTACCAAATGCTGATAGCGCAGGCTCCGGACATTAGGGATGTGGATGCAGCTATGAAGACGGAAATCGAGAATGCTCAAAAAGAGTTTGAAGAAAAGTCCAAATCCATGAATGATGTGGAGAAGCGTCGTTATTATACCCAAACTCAAGAGCGTTTGCAGAATAAGCAAAAGGAGCTTATGGACCCTGTAATGAAGAAGATTGAAGCTGCTATTAAAAAGGTGGCTGACAAAAAGGGCTTGGCAGTGGTCGTAGAAAAGAGCACTGTGGTTTATGGTGGTACCGATATTACTGATGAGGTAGCAAAATCTCTGCAGGCAGGTAAATAAGCTTTTCCCTTCATCTGAAAAAAGCAAGTGTAGGGTTGAAGGGTGTTCATGTAAAGGAGGCTTTCATGGACAGAGGCCGTATAGGAAAATTGAGCCTGCTTGTGGCAGGCGTTCTGCTTATTTCTGCTTGTGGCAAGGATCCTCAGGCTCCTGTGGGACCGGACAAGATAGCTGTTCTTGATTGGCAGCGAGCTGAGCTCAGCCATCCTGCCTACAAAAAGTTGGAGCTGGGTGAGAAAATTCTCAAGGATTTGCTGGAAAAGCGTAAGGCCCAGGAGAATTTGGCCAAGGCTCAGCTGGGCAGTCTGGATAAGCTGCGCACTTTACGCAAGCTCAGCGAGGCCGGCTATTGGCAGGCTGATTTAAGCACTCATATGGTGGAGCTGCGGGAAAGAGAAAACAAGAAGCTCCATGATTATGCCGCTAAGGTTGAGGCTAAGGTGGATGCAGGCTTGGCTCCGCGGAAAAAGGCCATTGAGGATAGCTATCAGCTAGAGATTTTTAATCTGCGTGCACAATTAGAATCAGTAAAAATGCGGCACAGTGAAAGAGAAGCCGTGGAGGCTAAATTGAAGGATGCTCAGCATAAGAGGGGCAGGGAGATTATGGCCTTGCAGGCAGAGAAGCAGGAGCTCATGGAGGCAGAGCTGGCCCCATATCGGGAGGCTATGCAGCAGCGCATGGCTCAGTCTGCAGAAGCATATCACGAGCAGATTTTGCGGCAAAGAGAGGGCAAGGATGAGCGAGAGCAGGAGATGCTCAGCGCCGCGCCCAAGGCTTTGCATAATGCTTTAGCCATTATGGATAGGGAGATTGATAAGCAGCGGGAAAAGAACGACCAGCTGCACAAGCAAATTGAAAGTGATATCTCCAGCCAGGCTGCGCGTTTGGCTCATGAAAAAGGCTATAGTGTCATTTTTAAGAAGTATAAGGTTAATGTCA
This sequence comes from uncultured Phascolarctobacterium sp., assembly GCA_946002345.1. Taxonomy (GTDB): domain Bacteria; phylum Bacillota; class Negativicutes; order Acidaminococcales; family Acidaminococcaceae; genus Phascolarctobacterium_A. The sequence goes on from CAMFZA010000020.1 coordinate 6,983, forward strand.
GCGCAGCTGATATTACCACACCAGTGATGGAAAATTTGGCAAAACAAGCAAAAGAATAATATAAGTGAGGTTATAAAAAATGAAAAAAATTATTGCAGGCTTAATGGTAGCAGCAGCAATGCTGACCTTTGGTTGCAGCGGCCGTAATGCTGCCTTTGGCGTGGTAGATATGAGACAGGTTGAAGCTGAGGCTCAAGTAATCAAGACTACTAAGGAAGAAGTCAATACCAAGATGAAGGAGCTCAAGGAGCAAATGGACAAGGAAATGGCCGGCAAACAGGGCGAAGAGGCTAGCAAGGTGGTTGAGGATTATTCTGCCAAGGCTAAGCTGGTACAAAGTGAGGCCCAAAACAAGCTGAAGGCCAGCCTTGATACTGCTCTGAATCAGGTCGCTAAGGATAAGGGCCTGGGTGCTATTTTGATTAAGGAGGCTGTTCCCCAGGGCGGCACCGATGTTACCAAGGAAGTAATCGAAAAAATGAAATAAGCTGCACCCTGAGCGGGCGGTCGGGTCCGTCCGCTTTTCGTGTACGGTCAAGGGTATTTAGCTGTGACTGTGCTAGGGAGGAGATGGAGGTTTGAAATGGAGAAGAGTGTACAAGAATTAGCTGAATTTTTACATGGTACAGTGGAGCATGACAATCCTGCGCTGAAGGTTACCGGTGTAAATGGTCTCGTAGAGGCTGGCCCCACCGATATTTCCTTCGCGGTACCCCCTCATGTGGAGCATTGCCATTTGAGCAAGGCCGGCGTTATGGTTTTAAGCCCGGCAGATCCGGAGCTGGATGGTCGTCCTGTAATTCGCGTGGAAAATCCTCGTGCTGCCTTTGCTGCTTTATTGGAGCTGTTCCGTCCTCAGGAAGAGGTGGAGCGTGTTTTGAGCCCCTATGCCTTTGTGTCTAAAAAGGCGAAGATTGGCAGCAATGTGGCTATTCAGCCCTTTGCTGTGGTAGAGGATGACGCCGAAATAGGTGATGGAACTGTGCTTTATCCCCATGCTTATGTGGGCAAGCGTGTAAAAATTGGCAAGGACTGCACTCTTTATCCTAACACTACTGTGCGCGAGGATTGCGTGCTGGGTGACAGAGTGATTCTGCAAGCCGGTGCTGTTATTGGTGGCGATGGCTTTGGCTATATCACCCAAAACGGCAAGCATAGCAAGGTTTTGCAAACTGGCAATGTAGTGTTGCAGGATGATGTGGAAATTGGCTGTAATACCTGTATCGATAGAGCAACCGTGGATAGCACCATTGTGGGCAAGGGTACCAAGATTGATAATCTGGTGCATTTGGGTCACAACGATGTTTTAGGCGAAAACTGTCTGGTTGTAGCTCACGTTGGTATTTCCGGCAGCGTAACCGTAGGCAATAATGTAACCTTTGCTGGTCAGGTAGGCACTGTTGGCCACATCACCATTGGTAATAACTGCGTCTTTGGTGGCAAGGCAGGCATCACTAACAATGTACCTGACGGCTCCGTTATGGGTGGCTATCCGGCTATGCCTATGAAGGAATGGCTGCGTCAGGAGGCCCAGTTGCGCAAGGTTGGCGATATGCTGAAGAAGATTAAAGCCATGGAAAAAGAAATCAAAGAGTTGAAGAATAAGTAGGATTAGTAAGTGTTTGGTTATTACGCGATACATTTTTTTAGTAAAATAATGTGCATGCTGCCCCTGTGCTTGCGGAAGCTTTTTGCTAGCTTTGTGGGTAGTGTAGCCGTGCTGGTGGTGCAGGATTGGCGTCTCAAGATGGCCCAGGCCAATGTTGAGGAGTGCTTGGGCGTGAGCCACGAGCGGGCCAAGCAGATTGCTGAGGATAGTCTCCGCCGCTTTGGGCGTATGGCTGTGGAGGTGTTGCGCTTTCCCCTGCTGAACAAGGACAACATTAGTAAAAACGTGCATGTGGAGGGCTTGGAGCATTTGGAAAAGGCCTATGCCGAGGGCAAGGGCGTTATTATGTGCACAGGCCATTATGGTAACTGGGAGCTTTTGGGAGCAACCGTTGCTCTGCATGGGTACCCCATGCTATCCATCACCCGCCGGCAGAACAATGCCAACATGGATAAGGCCATCAACGAGTTTCGGCAGATGGTGGGGCAGAAGGTAACCTATAATCGTGGTGGGCATGAACTGTTGTCCATTAGTCGCATGCTGAAGGAAAAGAATCTTTTGGGTGTTCTGTACGATCAGGATACCAACGATGATGGGGTGGCGGTAAAGCTATTCGGTAAGCCTTCCATTATTCCTATGGGAGCGGCGGCCCTGTCACGTATGTATGGCTCACCAATTTTGCCCATTTTTTTACATAATAATGATGACTGGACCTGTACAGCTAAAATTTATCCGCCTCTCTATACTCCTAAAACTAAGGATAAGAAGCAGGATTTTTATGATGTGACCAGTCAATTAGTGGCTATTTTAGAGCAAGAAATCACCGCCCATCCGGAAATGTGGTTCTGGGTGCACGACCGTTGGAAGGACGGACGTCAGCGGTTTGGTAAGAAAAAATAAATTGTCGAAGGAGGATGGAGATGTCTGCAAAAATTCAAGAATGTCAACACACTATTGGGAAAGCAGTGTCTTATTCCGGCATCGGCTTGCATTCCGGCAAGGATGTTTTGATGACTTTAAAGCCTGCTGCAGCTAACACTGGCGTGACCTTTATTCGTACAGATTTGCCCGGTCAGCCGGAAATAAGGGCTGTGGCTGAAAATGTGAGCTCCACGGTGAAGGCTACTACCTTGAGTGAAAATGGTGCAGAGGTGTTCACTGTTGAGCATTTGATGGCAGCTATTTCCATGAGTGGTGTGGACAATATCCGCATTGAAATGTCTTCTCCCGAGCCCCCTGTAACCGATGGTAGCGCCAAGGTATTCAGTGAGCTTTTGGATGAGGCTGGCTTGGTGGAGCAGGAGGCTGAACGCAAGGTATATGCTGTGGATAAGGCCTTTTCTGTATATGATGGTGATCGGTATATTGCTGTACTGCCCTATGATGGCTACCGCATTTCCTTTACCTCTATCAACAACCATCCTATGCTGGGAACACAATATTTTGATGTGCTCTTGGACAAGGAAAGCTTTAGAAAAGAAATTATGCCGGCCAGAACTGTGGCCTTTACCTATGAGTTGGATATGCTGCGCAAAATGGGTTTAGGCTTGGGTGGCTCTTTAGAGAATGTTGTGGTTTTCGATGAGGAGAAAATTCTGTCCGAGCCACGTTTTGAAGATGAATTGATTCGCCACAAGATTCTTGATGCTATTGGTGATTTGTTTTTACTAGGCCGTATCAAGGCCCATGTTATTGCTGTAAAAACAGGACATGCCTTTAATTCTCAAATTGCCAAACAGATTCAAGCCTATAGAACAAAGGAGGAGTAAATCATGACCGTATTAGATATCAATGAAATTAAAAAAATTCTGCCCCATCGTTACCCCATGCTGTTGGTAGACCGCATTTTGGAAATCGAGCCCATGAAGCGTGCTGTGGGCATTAAAAATATCACTGCTAATGAAGTGCAATTTTTGGGTCACTTCCCCAATGAGCCCATTATGCCTGGTGTTCTGCTGATTGAGGCTATGGCTCAGGTTGGCGGCGTAGCTATGCTGTATCCTGAAGAAAACCGGGGTAAGATTGCCGTATTTGCTAAAATTGATAATGTGCGCTTCCGCAAGCAGGTTGTGCCCGGTGACCAGGTAGTGACCACCGCTGAGGTGACCAAGATTATGCGTGGCAACATGGGCATCATTCACTGCGAAGGTAAGGTTGATGGCAAGGTAGCCTGCGAGTGCGACTGCACCTTTGCTATTATGGATCCCAAGGAATAATAGCTAAAATTTTTTCAAATAAGCAGAAATTTGTAGCATAAGCAAGCTAGAGCACTTTATTCAGCTTTAATTAAGCATATTGGCTATATTTGGCTTGCAAAAAAAGCTGTATTAGGATGACTATAGTACTATATTCTGATTTAATTGTTTGATTAAATTTTATGGGGAGTGAAAGTAATGAGTTCTGTGATAATGCCCGAAAGTGGTATTCATGAAACCGCCATTATTCATCCGTCCGCTGTACTTGGTAAGAATGTTTCCGTAGGTCCTTACGCTGTGATCGATGGAGATACAGTTATTGGTGACGGTTGTATAATTGGTGCTCATGTAACCATTCATAAATACACAACTATAGGTAAAAATAATCGCTTCTTCCCTGGCTGCTCCATTGGTGCGCTGCCCCAGGATTTGAAGTTCGTTGGTGAAAAAACCACCACTGTTATCGGTGACGGTGGCACCTTCCGTGAGTGTGTTACTGTTAACCGTGCCTGTGGTGAGGGCAATGAAACCCGCATTGGTAATAATATTTTGATGATGGCCTACACCCATGTGGCTCACAACTGTACTGTTGGCAATAATGTTATTATGTCCAATGTGGCTACCCTGGCAGGTCATGTTATCGTAGAAGATCGTGCTGTTATCGGTGGCTTATCCGCCGTGCATCAGTTCTGCAAGATTGGTCGCAATGTTATGGTAGGCGGTATGGCTCGCGTAAGCCAGGATATTCCGCCCTTCATGATTGTTGCCGGTGACCCGGCCTTCGTGTCCGGCTTGAATAGTGTGGGCCTCTCCCGTGCTGGCATGCCGCCAGAGCATCGTAGCGAGCTGAAAAAGGCCTTCCGCATTCTGTATCGTAGTGGCTTGCCCCTGCAGGAGGCCATTGCTACCATGGAGTCCGACCTGGAAAGCTGCGAGCCGGTAGAGCATCTTCTGCGTTTCCTGCGCAATGTGGAGCGTGGCATTATTCGTACCCGCAAATAATTTTGTGAGGCAAAGCTAAATGGAAGTTTTAGGCGTATTATCCGGCATTGGTCATTTGCCGGTAGAAGTGGCTCGTTCTGCCAAGAGCTTGGGCTACGAGGTTGTGGCTGTGGGCCTTGTTCCCGGCATTGATGAGGAACTGCAGCCCAGCGTGGACTATTATTACGACATTAATATAGGCAAAGTAGGCAAGATTATTTCCACCTTGAAAAAGCACAAGGTCACCAAGGTCACCATGATTGGCAAGGTGACCAAGGAGGTTTTGTACAAGGTGGGCGCGATCGTGCCTGATTTGCGTGCCATCAAAATTTTGGCCAGTGTGCCCGATCGCAAGGACGATACGATTATGAATGCTATCGTCAAGGAGCTGGAGAGCGAGGGTATTGAGGTTATGGACCAAACCATTCTCATCAAGCCCTTGCTGCCCGCACCCGGTGTCCTCACAAAGCGTAAGCCTACGGAAGCAGAGCTGGCAGATATGGAATTTGGCTTCGAGATGGCTAAGGCCATTGGTGGTTTGGATATTGGTCAGACTGTGGTGGTAAAAAATCGTGCTGTTATGGCTGTGGAGGCCATTGAGGGCACCGATGCCTGCATTTTGCGGGGTGGCTATCTGGGCAAGGGTGGCGTCATTGTGGCCAAGGCGGCCAAGCCCTCCCAGGATCAGCGCTTTGATATTCCCGGCTTCGGTACCAAGACATTGGAGTCCATGATTTATGCCGGTGCTACAGGAATCATCATCGAGGCTGGCAATACCCTCATTGCCGAGCGGGAAAAAGTCATCAAATTGGCTAACGAACACAACATAACCATCTTGGTGAAATAATTTAAGAAAATATTTGGAAAAAATTTCGCAATTCTTAGCGGCTGATAGCTTATGTCAGCCGCTTTTTGTGTTATAATATACTATGAAGTATTGTAAGCTTTGATGAGGAGTTATTATGGCAAAGATTCTCATTTCCGCCGGAGAAGCCTCCGGTGATATTCATGCAGCAGCGGTGACTGCTGCCCTCAAAAGAATAGATAGTACAACGGAAGTTTTCGGCATGGGTGGGGATGAGCTGCGCGCTGCCGGAGGCGAGGTGCTTTTTGATATCAAAGACCATGGTGTCATGGGCTTTGTGGAGGTTATCAAAAAGCTGCCCGACCTGTTCAAGCTGCGCCGAGAATTTGCGCGAGTCATGGACGAGCGCAAGCCTGATTGCCTGGTTGTAGTGGATTACCCCGGCTTTAATATGAAGCTGGCTAAGCTGGCTCATGACAAGGGGATTCCCGTTGTCTCCTACATCGCACCCTCTGCTTGGGCCTGGAATAAAGGTCGGGCTAAGAATGTAGCCAAAATTGTGGACAAGGTGGCCTGCATTTTCCCCTTTGAGTACGATGTATATAAGGATACTGGTGCCCCTGTGGAATTTGTAGGGCACCCCATAGTGCATATCGTCCATCCTCCCCTGGAGCTAGCTGAGTCCGAA
>CAMFZA010000021.1 GCA_946002345.1 uncultured Phascolarctobacterium sp.
GAGCGTTTCATGGAACTGTCGGCTGACTACGAAGCCGAGCAAGCGGAGCTGAAAAAGAGAGCCGCCGCCCTGCAAGCCGAACTGGACAAGTCACAGGCAGCTACCGTCAACGCCGAGAAATTTATGGGCATTGTCCGCAAGCACCTTGCCTTTGAAGAACTGACCCCCACTCTGTTGCGGGAAATGGTAGAGAAAATCGTGGTGCATGAGTGCAGCTATGACGAGAACGGCACCCGCAGGCAGGACATTGAGATTTATTACAGCTTTGTCGGCAAGATTGACTTGCCCGAATAACCGCCCGACCTATCCGACACAATGGCCAAGTGTCGGATAGGAACGGCAAAATTTTTTGCACTTCTATTGCTTCTTTATCACACATAAGCAAAATGACAAGGTTTATTGTGAGAATAGTTTGTCTAGAACATCTTTAATTTAATTATATCAAAAAATGCAGAAAAAGCCTATTCTATAATATATTTCACTCTCTTCCTACCCTAAATATTCCTCTCCATAATAATAAAAGCTTCGGCTGAGCGCTAAATTGGCGCACTGCCGAAGCTTTTATATTGTTAGATTTTAAACTTTATATTATGCCCAGGGATCCTCAGAGGCCGGACTTTGCTCATAGCGAGCCAGTGCAGCCACCGCATAGGCAGCTACCTTCTGCGCGTCGGTTCCAACTGCTACGTCAGCTTCGGTTTGAGGTAAATTCTGCAATACTACGTTCTTATTACCCACTTTTTTCACCGCCTTATTGATTGCTTGATTGAGAACATTATTGGTGTTTACAGACCTATTATAGGAGCTAGATCGTCCAATATTGCCAATGCTCCCTAAATTAATGGCCTCTGCCATAGGCATGTGCAAAGCCAGCACTGCCACAGCCACAGCCAAGGTAAATAGCTGCTTTTTCATGTTACCTCCTCCTATTTTATTATATTTTTAAGATTTAATTGTTTATAAAACCTGTAACATTTTACAGGTTGACATGCTTGTGCTAATATTGTTTACTTGTAATAAATATGAGTTTATTTAAGTGTATCATCTTCTATTTTTTCTTTTACAAATGCTACGGCTAAGCCCACCTTGCTACGATATTGCGTTTTACGTAATGCGTTACCAATATGAAAGCCAACCGTACGCTTTGTCAACTGCAGCTGGTCCGCAATTTCCTGATAGCTTAAATCCTGGCTCAGCAGATTCACTATTTGTAGCTCCCTACTCGTCAAAATTTTTTTGAGCTCCTTATTGGTTTTTTGATAACTAACCAAGGTATCCACCTCTTTGCTAAAGCTGCTTACTCTACTCAGGGACAACAAAACTCAGTATACTATTCTTCATCAATGATATATAATAATGATTAGGAAGCATCCTCTTCCGTACTCCTTCTAGCTTCATTTTAGCTAAAAAACACCAATTAGTCCCCACCCCTTAAGGCCATTTTGGGTGGGTTTTGGCATATAAATTACTAAATTATAGCCAATTTCTTATTTTAACCATCTTTTCCCGGAGGTAGTCACCATGAAGAAGCTATTTCTATTTTGTGTATTGTGCGTCGCACTAATCCTCACTGGCTGCGGCGAGAATTCCAGCAAGCTGAATCCCAATAATCCTGTGACCTTGAATATTTGGCATGTTTACGGAAGCCAAACCAAACCCCCCCTCAATGATGCCATCCAACGCTTCAACGAAACAGAGGGCAAGCAAAGGGGCGTTATCGTGAAGGTTGTTTCCGTGAGCAATTCCTCCGCCATTGATAAAGCACTACTGGCCTCCGCAGCTAAGGAGCCCGGCTCCGTGCCCATGCCCGATCTCTTTACCGCCTATCCCCGCATCATGACCAAGTTGGATTGCAAGCTTTTGCTGCCTTGGGAAAAATATTTAAGCAAGGAAGATTTAGCTATCTATCGCAGCGACTTCCTTAAGGAAGGCCAGTATAAGGACCACCTATATATGCTGCCCATTGCCAAATCCACGGAGCTGCTTTTCGTCAATCAAACCTTTATGGACCGTTTCCTAAAGGCCAATAACATCAACCAAGCTAATCTAGAGGATTACGATACCCTTTTTGCCCTGTGCCAACGCTATTACCAATGGAGTGGTGGCAAGCAAATGTTCCAAATCAACGAAATCTATCATTATTTCCTTACGAAACTGGCGGCCCTAGGCGAGGATTTAGTACAAAATGGCAAGCCCAATTTCACTAGTGAAAAATTCTGGCGCATTTATCGTCCTATGGCCGCAGCTGCTATCGCCGGTGGTCTCTGCACCGAAAATGGCTATGCCTCCGACCGCTGGAAAACCGGCGAGGTCATTAGCAATGTGGGCTCCACAGCCGGCATTCTCTATTTACGGAATTATGTAACCCATGCTGATAATAGTCGTGAAGCAATCACTACCAGCTTTTTACCCAGCCCCATTTTTAAAGAGGCTGTGAACAAAAGATTCCTGCTACAACGAGGCACAGGACTTTTTGCCTTGCAAAACAAGGATGATCGTAAAAACCAGGCAGCGGCAGTCTTCGCTAAATGGATAGGACAAAAGGAGCACAATTTACGTTTTGTAACCCAGGCTGGCTATCTGCCAGTAAATAAAGAAGCTATGCAGGCTTTAATGGCTAGACAGTAGCAGGGGGAAAATAATAAATATCGTCAGCTCTACAAGGTTTTGCAAAATGTGGAAAATAATGGTAGCTATTTAGCCCTGCCTCTCTATGAAAAAGCAGGACAAACCCAAGCCATGCTCGAAAAGAATATCAAGCAAATTCTTACCCAAGCACATCAAGAATATGAGCAAAAAGAACGCTCTGGTCAGTCCTCACAGGCTGTTTTAGATCAGCTTGTGCAAGACTCCCTGACCCAACTGCAAAAGTCTATGGACTTGTCCCTTTAATCTAAAAAAGCTCAGGCTGAAGGAGGCATTATGCTTACGCGTTGGCAAGCATATGAAGATTTTTTCAAAAGAATATTGCTTGAACGTCGCACCCTACGCAGCCGCTTTGCCATGTATTTGGTAACTTTTTTTGGTATTTTAACCTCAGCTGTAATGGTGCTACTGATTCTAAGCGGCTTTCTCAACCCCTTGGACCATGACTTAGAAAAATTCATGGATTATGAGCTCAATAATAGACGCCAAGAGTTGAAAAGGCAAATGGATAATTTAGCTGCCCATGGCATCAATTACTCCCAACAGCTTAGCGAGGCCATCCTGTGGACCATGGAGCAGCATAATCTAAGCTTGCAGCAACTTAACGGTCAGCCCCATATCTTGCAAGCTATTCAAACCAACGCCTATGATATTGTCCATGATGCCATGGAAAAAACATCCTGCAGTGGCGCCTTTTATCTGCTCCGTGCCAGTGTTGGCCCACAAAAACAAGGAGAGCAAAGCACAACCTATAACAGTCTCTATCTTAAATACGCCAATTTATATTCAGAAAACACCCTGAACAATGAAATCTGTATGTTCCGTGGTTACTACAGCGTAGCCCGCGCTCACAACATCAATCTTTACAGCACCTGGCAGCTGGAATGCCGCCCCGGATTTTTTCCGGAGATAACAGCCCTGCTTCAACAAGTAAAACCAGAGCTTAATAAGAGCTTCATTATGACCCAGGTTACCCCTCTAGAGGATAGCTGGGAAAAGGTGCGTCTCTTCCTCTTTCCTCTTTTAGATAATCAGGGTAAGGTTATAGGTGTGTGCGGCTACGAGCTCAGCAATCTCTATTATCAACTGCGTTCTGCTCCCGTTTCCTATCAAGATACGCCCATGATTAATGGGCTCTTGGATAAGGATGATAATGATACTTATATGGGTCAGCTGGTGGATGAGTCCATCCTAGGAGAATGGCCACTAGTTGCCCAAGAACACGGAAAATATATTCGCTTCAGTAGCAGCAGCACCAACTATATCGGCAAGCTGCTCCCTGTAGATATAGCTAATAGTACTCATTATTTAGCCATTATGCTGCCGGAAAATGTGTATAATGAAATGCTGGCTAGCGCTCGCACCAAGGCTGTTGCCATTTTCGGCTTGATTTTGCTGCTCTTTTTGCTCTCAGGTTATCTTCTCAATAAAAAGTACGTGGAGCCCATCGTAGGCGATTTACAGCAGCTGCGCAACAATCCCAATCAAAAGCCCAGCTCCGATTTACACGAGCTAAATGAAATCTATACTGCTTGGCAAAATAGTAACTACCAAAATAAGGAAAAGCTCCTCTCCTTAGAGCAAGAAAAGTCCTTAGCCCAACAAGAGTATGAAAGAGCCGTGCATAATCTGCAAAGCATTGCTCGTCAACAACAAGAGCTGCAAAGGCAATATGATGATTTGCAGGCCACCCTGCAGGAGCAAAGTCGTCGTCTTACAGAAAGAATGGAGCTGCTGCAAAAGGAAAAGGAGGAGGCTGAACGTCAATATGCCTCCGCCCAACACATCATGCAGGGCTATTTAAATAAGGATATGCCTCCCATTGACGAGGACAGCTATAATATGTTTGTCAACAATCTTTCCCAGCTCACCGCCAAAGAAAGAGCCATTTTCGATTTATACTTAGCCGGTCTAGTTCCCAAGGAGGTCACTGCAAAGCTAGGTATTACTGAAAACACACTCAAATACCATAACAAAAATATTTATGGTAAGCTTGGTGTTAAGAGCCGCAAGGAGCTTTTACAATGCATCAAATATATGCAGATTTTGGAAAATAAGAATTAACTGTAAGCCCATCTGAAGCCAACAAATCAGCGCACCAAGACCGAATAACCAATATACTAAAGAAAGGGAGGCGCAAGCATGGTTAAAAAATATATTTTAGTCTGCGGCCTAGTGCTAATACTGAGCTTTGCCTGCACAGCAGCTGCTTATACACCGGCAGCTTGCTTCTTTGGCAATGCCAAATATTTGCTTTATATCCACAAAATTAGCTATCGCTTGGATGTTTATGAAAGGAATAAGGACGGCGTGGTGTACAGCTTTCCCATAGCTGTAGCGAAAAATCCCGGTGACAAGCAACGCACTGGTGACAATAGAACGCCCACCTCCTGGGGCAGCGCCGTAGCCATCCCAGCTAAATATACTGGTGCCAGCAGTGGAATTCCCTCCAGCCAAGTTCCCTTCCGTATTGAGGATGTGTGTCCTGCTCATGACTGGACCCATGATTTTGGTGATGGCAAGGGAGTTATCGCCGGGGCCTATGGTCCTTGGTTCCTCTCCCTCGACACGGGCTGGATCGGCATAGGCATCCATGGCACCCACGATGCCAACTCCATCGGCACCATGGCCTCCGAGGGCTGCATCCGTCTCCGCAATGAGGATATCCAAAGACTAAAGGATATCGTTTGCAGTGATAATGGCGGCATCGGCACAGGAGTTATTATCACAGAGGATTGAGTAAAGCAGAAAAAGCGACGTTTAAGAGTTATACTCCAAAACGTCGCTTTTTTATTTTGCTTTAGATTTAGTATGTTACTTTAACTCAACAACTCTATATTTAAAAAACTATATACTTGCTGTGTTAACTATTTAATCGTTATACGGCCCTTACCGTAGGGATTAGCATATTCAGCAGCGTTTTTACCATTAAGATGCTTTTGCATATACTCAATAATGGCATCCACATCAGAAATTTCACCATCCTTCAAAATCCTGCAGCCCTTGAACATGGTATTTCCATCGCCGCCGTCCTTTAAAACGTAGGTGGTACCGCCCACAGTATATGTTTTGTTAATATCCAAAGGCTTGCCCTCAATACGCACATCGCTAACGCGATAAATGCTGCCTATGCGATAAAAATTACCCTTTTCGTCCAACTGTACAGTAGAAGGGAGCTTGCTATTAATAGTATATTCCAGACCAGCCACCTGGAAGAAGGCACCGAATTCCTCAGGATAGTGGCTAGCTCCCATTTCCAAGGCTTCCAAAATCTGTTCTCCCTTTGCTTCGACTACGGCGCACATACTACCAAAGGGGAAGGCCTCCAGCATGTCATTATAGGTAATTACACCCTGCTTGATTTCGTTACGAATGCTGCCACCGTTAACAAGTACCACATCACAGCCAAGCACAGCTTTGTAGGCATCCGTAACAAAATCAGCTAAGCTGCATTCACTATTACGCACCAAGCGTTCTCCGGTCTTGGGGTCATTACTGCGTAGCTGCACCAGTGCCTCGCCAACAGGCTGCTGCAGCAGGGGCTCGTACTTGGCTATTTCCCGGGAAATAACCTTTTGCACCTTAGCATTATCGCCACCATCTGCTTTAATCAGGGTGCTGGTAATTTTGCCATCCGTGCCAATCACAATCTGGCCTACCGTCTTAAGCTTAGTGCCTGTTTGGGTAATGATCACATCCTTGCCCACGTAATTCTTCACGTGCTTACCCTGAATTCTTTCGTGAGAATGCCCATCGATAATGGCATCAACACCACGGGTATTGGCAGCAACGCTTTCGCTATTCCAATATTCAATAGAGCCGTTAAGACCTAAATGACCAACTAAAAATACATAATCCGCACCGTTCTCACGTGCAGCATTAATGGATTTTTGCAGCGCCTTATACAGCTTACACCCTGTTTTGTCCTCGTTAAATCCATAAAGATAATTTCCCTGCCCATCCTGGAAGAAGGCCGGCGTGGAGGAAATCAAGGTTCCCGGCGTTGTTGCGCCCACAAAGGCTACCTTGGTATCCCCAAACTGCAGCATTTTATAGGCAGGTAGGGCTAGCTTCTTGGTGCGCAAGTCCTCAAAGTTAGCACTGTAATATCCGGACTTGAGCTTTTTATTGAGCTGCCAAAAGCGCTCCATGCCATAATCAAATTCGTGATTACCGGGAATAGCAAAATCGTAGCCTGCCGCATTCAGCATATTAATCACGGCCTCACCCTTGGAAAGCTTGCCGATGGGTGCGCCCTGCACCGCGTCGCCCGCGTCTACCAAGGCCACATAAGGTGTTTTTTGCAGTGCATTCTGCTTCATTTGGGCTACTGTGGCCAGTCCTAGATTATCGTTGACGCCACAATGCATGTCGTTCGTATGCAGAATCACAATTTCCTTATCCGCAGCCCAAGCATAAAGCGGTGCTGCCATAGTCAGGCCCACAGTTAAGCAGGCAAGTAAACCCTTTTTCCATTGCTTTTGCCTAAGCTACCTCCTCACAGATAATCCTAATATAATACTTTCTCAAATAATCCTCGTCCTGGAAAGCCGTTGCCAGCCTTGCTAGATATCTTCTAAAAAATAACAATTATAAAAATATCTGCTAAGATATTCTTCTCTAGCTGCATTATAGCAAAAAATCCCCACCCCAATACAGAATTTGAGGTAGGGATTAAATTTTTTTAGAATAAAGGCTTGCTATTGCCTCCCTTAGGCTTCTTTTGATTCTTGATACGTAGAGACACGATAACCTCGTCCCCCTCGATAGTTTGCTCCATATTACAGGGAATGCCCACATCCTTAATCGCGTTCACAACCTGCTTAATACTATTCAAGTAAATGCGCACATCGTTCACGATTACAAGACGCTTCTTTTTCTCCTGCTGTTTATCCGCAAGCAGCTTAGCAATGTATTCATCAGTCTGGCGCACGCTATAGCCACGCTTAATGATGATGTCCAGAACCTCTAAGCGTTGCGCTTCATCATCAATTTTCAGCAGAGCCCGGGCGTGACGCTCACTCAATTCGTGCTCCACCAAGAGCTTGCGCACGTCGCTAGAAAGGCGCAATAAGCGCAGCTTATTGGCAATGGTGGACTGCTTTTTGCCCACTCTAGCGGCCATAGCCTCTTGAGTTAGGTGGAACTGCTCCATGAGCTGCTCATAGCCCTCGGCCTCTTCTAAAAAGTGCAGGTCTTCCCGCTGTAAATTTTCGATTAAGGCTATCTCGGCAATTTGCTGGGAGGTGTATTCACTAATGATTACAGGCACCTCGGTCAGCTTAGCCATGCGACTGGCACGTAAGCGACGTTCACCGGCAATCAGCAAGTAGCGTCCATCCTCGGCGGGAGCCACCAAAAGGGGCTGCAGCACACCAAATTGAGCAATGGAGCTGGCTAAATCAGCCAAGGCTTCATCGTCAAAGGTTTTGCGGGGCTGGTAGGGATTGGGAAAGATTTGGTCAATAGGTACTTTGACCACCTTTACTTCATTGACTGCTTTGTTTTCTCCTAAAGCGCCAAAATCAGCATCCAATACAGAAAAGCCATCATCTACAATCATCTTCATCCCCCTCGTCTATTTGCTGCCCAAGGGCTGCTTTTCCGGCGTCCCCGCTTTACGAGGATACTGTGCCGGGGTAGCTTTAATTTTACTTATTTTAATTATAGCACGTCCATCATCAAGTCCGGGTAATTTTACTGGCTCCGCAGTAAGAATCTTGCCACCAAGAATTTTTACTGCCTCCGTACCCTCTGCAATTTCCTCAACATATTTGCTACCCTTAAGAGCAATAAAACGACCACCCTTTTTGACTAAGGGCAGGCAGTACTCTGATAGCACGCTGAGACGAGCCACGGCACGAGCAGTAACCAAATCATATTTTTCTCGATGCTTGCTGTTTTTACCTGCATCCTCTGCCCGCAAATGCTCGCAACGGATGTATTTTAAGCCTAAAGCATCAATTACCTGCTGCAGGAACTTCAAGCGCTTGCCCAAGGAATCGATAAGAGTTACCTTCAGCTCCGGGCAATAGATTTTTAAGGGTACTCCCGGAAAGCCTGCACCCGTGCCCACATCAGCCAGAGTTTTACCAATCATATCCTCATCATAAGCCAGCAGGCTATCAATCATATGCTTCACAGCGACCTCCTCCGGCTCCGTAATAGCAGTCAGATTCATCACCTTATTGGTTTCCACCAAAAGCTCATAGTACTTAGTGAATTGCTCCAGCTGCTGCTCCGTAAACTTTAGGCCTGCATCAGCACCACGAGCAGCCAAAATTTCAGCAAAGCTTTGCTCTACATTTGCACTCATTGGTCCTGCTCCCTTCTGCGCTTCAGCTCCAGCGCAATCATCAGTACACTAATATCCGCAGGAGACACACCGCTGATACGGGAGGCTTGGCCAATATTAGTAGGGCGCACCTTGTCCAGCTTCTCCGCTGCCTCGCTGGACAGCTCCTTAATAGCATGATAATCCATATCCTCCGGCAGACGCTTATTTTCCAGCTTCATAAAGCGTTCCACTTCCTGGCGCTGCTTGGCAATATAACCCTCGTATTTGGCAAAGATTTCGGTTTGCTCCGCTACCTCATCATTCAGCTCAGGCAAAGCAAAGGCCTCCTGCAGCTTAGCATAGGTAATTTCCTTGCGACGGAGCAAATCCAGCATATTGGTGCCTGTGCGCAAAGGTGTACTGCCCATAGCTACCAGCTTAGCGTTGTTTTCCTCGCTGGGAGCTAAATTCATTTTGCCTATCTCACTAAGAGCACGCTCAATGGCGCTACGCTTATTGGTAAAACGTTCATAGCGAGCATCATCTACTAAGCCAATCTGGCGCCCCTTTTCTGTCAAGCGCAAATCCGCATTATCCTGACGCAGCAGCAGGCGATATTCCGCTCTGGATGTCATCATGCGATAAGGCTCGTTAGTGCCCTTAGTAACCAAATCATCTATCAAAACACCCATATAGGCTTCGTCACGGCGCAGCACCAAGGGCTCCCGACCTTGAATTTTCATCATGGCATTAATACCAGCCATCAAGCCTTGAGCTGCTGCCTCCTCATAGCCACTGGTACCATTGGACTGACCTGCGCTAAATAAGCCGCTAATAGCTTTATGCTCTAAGGAGTACTTTAGCTGCAGGGGATTTAAGCAATCATAATCAATGGCATAGCCAGCACGCATCATTTTGCAATGCTCTAGACCAGGAATGGTCTGCATAAATTGCAGCTGCACATGGGCAGGCAGAGAAGAACTCATGCCCTGCACGTACATTTCGTTGGTGCTGCGACCCTCAGGCTCAATAAAAAGCTGGTGTCGATCCTTATTGGCAAAGCGCACAATCTTAGATTCAATGGAAGGACAGTAGCGCGGTCCCACACCCTCAATCATACCATTAAACATGCCAGACAAATGCAGATTAGCTCTAATAATCTTATGCGTCTCTTCATTGGTGTAGGTCAGATAGCAAGGCACCTGCTCCCTAGTTTTAAGCTCACTCATGAAGGAAAAATTGCGAACCTCGCTATCACCATATTGGGGCTCCATTTTGCTGTAATCTAGACTGCGTGCGTCGATACGAGCCGGGGTGCCCGTTTTAAAGCGCATCAGCTCTACCCCATGCTCCAGAAGGGAAGCAGATAATTTTTGTGCACTACGCAAACCATTGGGGCCACATTCATAATTGACCTGACCGTAAACAATGCGTCCCCTCAAGTAGGTGCCCGTAGCTAAAATTACACATTTTGCCTCAAAAACCTCACCAGTTTCTGCTTCTACACCTACCACCTGGCCATTTTCCACCAGCAGCTTATCAATCATCAGCTGCTTGAGCTCCAAATTATCCTGCTCCTCAACAATCTTTTTCATCAAGGTGTGATAATAGGGCTTATCCTCCTGACCGCGCAAGGCATGCACAGCATACCCCTTGCCCGTATTCAAAAGGCGCATTTGGATGCAGGCCAAGTCAGCGCTAATACCCATCTGACCACCTAAAGCATCCAGCTCACGCACTAAATGACCCTTGGCCGGACCGCCAATAGAAGGATTACAGGGCATTAAGGCCACATTATCCAAGGATAGGGTGGCCAAGAGGGTTTTGCCGCCCAGTCGTGCTGCCGCCAAGGCAGCCTCCACACCGGCATGACCTGCACCCACCACGATAACGTCAAAGGAATCGGTAATATAACTCATAATTGCTTCTCTCTCATCAACTTTCTTATTTACCAATACAGAAGCGGGAGAAGATTTCGTTAATAATCTCATCCTGCACCGTATCACCAGTAATTTCACCTAATAAATCAATGGCGTTGCGCACATCAATCTCTATGCAATCGTAAGGCAGCAAAGCAGTCGCTGCCTCCCCAGCCTCCGCTAGGGCTTCCCCAGCTTCCCCCACCACACCCTCCAGACCAGCATTTTGTACATAAGCACCATCACTTAATGTACCCTCGCTGCCATATACATAATTCTTCAGCCAAGCACTGAAATCCTCCACTCCGGTCAGTGTTTTTGCAGATAAGGTCATAACCTTATTCCTGCCAAAGCGCTCCTGCAGGGCTGCCAAATCCACTGCCAGGCCAAGATCGCTTTTATTAACAATGATTACACAGGGCTTACCACTGGCCGCAGCCAAGATTCCTTCATCCTCCTCGGTCAGACCCTGACTACCATCCACAACACAAATTACTAACTCTGCATCCTGCAATAATTGACGGCTTTTTTCCACGCCAATCTTTTCTACAAAATCATCCGTACTGCGAATACCAGCTGTATCTGCCAAAACCAGCGGAACACCATCCAATAAAAGCTGCTCTTCAATAACATCCCTAGTTGTACCTGCGTACTGGGAGACAATAGCTCTATCCTCCTTCAAAAGGGCGTTGAGCAGGCTGGACTTGCCCACATTAGGCTTACCCACAATAGCTGTGCGCAATCCCTCCCGTAAAATCTTGCCTGTATGAGCATGGTCTAAAAGCTTATCGATAGCTGTACAACAGCTGTCTACGCTTTGCTGCACTTTGGCATAGGTTACATCCTCAATATCCTCTTCAGGATAATCAATAACCGCTTCTAAATTCACCACCACATCTACCAAAGCACTGCGCAATCCCCGTAGCTCCCGTGCCAGCTGCCCCTGCTGCTGGCGTGCTGCCAGCTTCAGGCTGGCCTCACTGCGGGAACGAATAATATCCATAACGGCCTCGGCTTGAGTCAAGTCAATACGTCCATTTAAAAAGGCTCGTTTAGTAAATTCACCAGCCTCCGCAGGTCTGGCTCCAGCAGCATAGGTAAGTGCCAGAATCTTGTGCAAGGACTGCAGGCCGCCGTGACACTGAATTTCAACTACATCCTCCGCTGTATAGGAACGGGGACCACGCATAAAAACGGCCAAAACCTCATCCACTAAGCTACCGTCCACATCAAAAACATGGCCATAAACCATGGTATTTACAGGATATGCTCCTAAAGCTTTTCCGGAAGCTGCCTTAAACATACTCTCTCCTACTGCTAGAGCATGCTCGCCGCTAATACGCACAATGCCTACCGCACCTTCTCCTAAAGCAGTGATAACGGCGCTAATAGTTTCCTCTGCCATGTGCGCCCCTCCCTTCTTTATACAGAATAAAATATAACCCAGTATCTTGCTACTGGGTTATAAGCTTTTATTTTTTCAATTCAATTACTACATGACGATAAGGATCATCGCCCTCGCTAAGGGTCGTAACCCGGCGATCGCCCTGCAGGGCCATATGGATAATCTTGCGTTCATGAGGGTTCATAGGTTCCAAAGCAACACGTTCGCCAGTGCGCTTTACCTTATCAGCTAAACGATTAGCCAGACGGGTGAGAGTTTCGATACGGCGGTCACGATAATCCTCCACATCAATAATCACACGCACACGCTCACTGCTATTTTTATTGGCTACCAAATTAGTTAGGTATTGCAGGCTATCCAAGGTTTGGCCATGCTTGCCAATCAGGATACCCATATCATCACCATGCAGCTTAAAGGTTACACTGCCATCATTTTTATTGATGAACTTTTCCATAACCACATTAATCTTCATAGCATTGAAGACCTTTTGCAGGAATTCCTTCGCTGCATTGACGGACTCATCATTTACAGCATATTTACGGGGCTCACGAGCAGGGCGCTCGCTCTTTTCACCCTTCATCGACTCCAGAGTAGAAATCGCAGAATCAACAGCCTGCTCCTTGGCAGCAGCTGCCTTTTTGCTCAGCTCCTCAGCTGCATCTGCTGCTTGCTCCTTCAACTCATCAGCCTTTTTAGAAATATTCTTAGAAACAGTGCTTACTGCAATATTGGTTGCTTCCTTAACTGCACTAACGGCTTCGCTTGCAGCCTCGCTAAAGGTTTTTTCTGAAGCCTCCACAGCTTCAACCTTCTTATCCTCAGCAG
>CAMFZA010000022.1 GCA_946002345.1 uncultured Phascolarctobacterium sp.
TTTTATTGTTTTTGTAAATATTAGACGACGAGATGAAAAATTCTTTTAAATTGATGCCTTTACCTTTCTAAAAAAAATGGGGGTGTTCCGGATTGATAGAACAGACGCCAGAAAGTATAAACTTACACTAGCTGGTCTCATTTTCCTAGGGACAGAGGAAGCGATAGCAAGTCGTTTACCTCATTTTCATCTAGATTTCCTAAACAAGAAAGGTAATCCTGATCGCTGGATTGATCGAGTTTCAAGCAACGATTTAAACTACCCGAACTTAAATGTGTTGAAGTATTACCGTATTGTAAGAGACAAAATTTTTGCAACAATAGATGATCCCTTTGAGTTGGATAAAGATGCAATTAGAAAATCAAAAACTGAGTTGCAGGTCGTACTTAGAGAAGCACTCGTTAACATGCTTATACATGCTGATTATTTAGACAAAGATAATCCTATAAGATGTGAAGTACACGATTTGTACTATGTTTTTACAAATCCAGGAACCATGAGAATACCCAAGGATTTATTTTTTATAGGGAATTATTCTAACCCTAGAAATGATATTCTGCTGAGCTTCTTCAAAAAAATTGGCGCTGCGGAACGAGAAGGGGGCGGTGGCAGGACTATATACGACTTTACTTTGAAAAACAACTTCAGAGAGCCTGAGCTTGACGTTGATCTTCAAAAGACCAAGTTGAAAATATGGACTGCCTTTCCCAAAGAAGCATATACAGAATTCTCTCAAGACGTGCAAAACGTATTGCTCTATATACGAAATAACGGCTACGCACGTATGAGGGAAATTGAAAAAAGTACAGGGCTAACAAATTATTCGGTGCGTAAGGCAATAAAACAACTGCTAGAGAATGACTTGATTCTCATTCACGGGCAAGGAAAAGCTACAATTTACGTTTGGAAACACAGTAAAATTGAAAATATAGCCGCCCTGGAAAAGATGAAAAGCTTGTTGATCAAGGGAAAATAGTGTTCCCAATAATTTTATGATGGAGTAAATATTCTATGGAAGAGAGAATACCACCTCAAAATATTGAAGCCGAGCAATCAGTTTTAGGCGCCATGCTCATCGACAAGGAGGCCATCGCTAAGGCTACAGAAATTCTTAGTGTTGATGATTTTTATCGTGAAGCACATAGAGTTATTTTCGGTGCTATGCTAGAACTGTATAACAAAAACGAGGCCGTGGATCTAATCACGGTGACGGATATTTTGCGTCGTGATAATAAGCTGGAGGACATCGGTGGCATTGCCTACATTACCAGCCTGGCCAATGTTGTGCTTACGGCGGCCAATGTCAAATACCATGCTGATATCGTGGCTGAAAAAAGCGTGCTGCGGCAGCTGGTCAAGGTGTCCACGGAAATTGCGGCTATGGGCTATGAAGCTAACGATGAGGTTGGTGTGCTTTTGGATACGGCAGAAAGCCGTATTTTGGAGATAGCCAACCGCAAAAAGCGTACTGACTTTACGCCCATCAGTGCAGTGCTTATGGATAGCGTGCAGAATATCGAAAAGCTGCTCAATAATAAGGGTGGTCTGACAGGTATTCCCACCGGCTTCAATGATTTAGATAAGCTGACCAGCGGCCTGCATCCTTCGGATTTTATTATTTTAGCAGCGCGTCCCTCCATGGGTAAAACTGCTTTGGCCTTAAATATTGTACAAAATGTGGCTTTGCGTGCCCATAAGCGAGTGGGCGGCGACCCGCGCAGTGTAGCCTTCTTTAGCCTGGAAATGAGCAAGGAGCAGCTGGTAAACCGTATGCTCTGTGCAGAAGCCAATATTGACAGCCAAAGGCTGCGGATTGGTGAAATGAACGACAAGGATTGGGATTCCTTGTGGGCAGCCTGCGATACTATGAGCAAGGCGAAAATTTATATCGATGATACTGCCGGTATTACGGTTATGGAAATGCGTAGTCGTGCGCGACGCCTGAAGGCGGAGCATGGGCTGGATTTAATCATTGTGGACTATCTGCAGCTGATGCAGGGCAGTGGCAAGCGCAATACGAGTGGCGACCGCCAGCAGGAGGTTTCCGAAATTTCCCGCTCCCTGAAGGCTTTAGCTCGTGAGCTAGATGTGCCTGTTTTGGCACTATCCCAGCTGAGCCGTGGTGTGGAGGCGCGTCAGGTAAAGCGCCCCATGCTCAGTGATTTGCGTGAATCCGGCTCCTTGGAGCAGGACGCAGACATTGTTGCTTTCCTTTATCGTGAGGATTATTACAATCCTGAAACAGAAAACAAGCATACGGAGCTGATTATTGCCAAGCATCGTAACGGCCCTGTGGATACTGTCAATCTATTCTTTCATAAGCAATTTACGAAATTTGTGGGCTTCACTAAGCGTGAGGAGTAATTTCAAAATACAAAAAGACACAGTTGCCAAAATTACAAATGACAACTGTGTCTTTTATTATGCCTGTTTTATTCAGCTTCAACCATTACCTTAAAGGTAGCAGTTACATCGGTGTGCAGCTTGGCTACAGCAGTGTATTCACCCAAGCCCTTTACTGCACTCTTTAATTCGATTTTGCGACGGTCAATGTTCAACCCAGTTTGCTTAATCAAGGCTTCAGCAACATCCTTGCTGGTTACAGAACCGAACATTTTGCCGTTTTCACCCACGCGCACCTTCATACTAACAACGATTTTTTCAATTTGTGCGCCTAATACCACAGCTTCATCCTTGGCCTGGGCAGCACGATGAGCAGCAGTTGCCTTGTCGGCCTTAGCCTGATTCAAATTAGCAGCAGTTGCTTCCTTAGCCAGCTTGCGGGGCAGCAGGAAGTTACGACCATAGCCCTCAGCAGTTTCTACAATATCACCTTTTTTACCTAAGCTTTTAACATCTTGCAGCAGAATTACTTTCATTATTATCTCGCTCCTCTAATTGTTTTTTTGCTAATGCAATAATTTGCGGTTCCACATCCTTGGCACGCTTGTTGGCAAGCTGTACGCCAGCCACCGTCTGGTGACCACCGCCGCCCAGCTCTTCCATAATCACCTGCACATTGACGCTACCGTCACTGCGGGCACTAATGCCAAGATAACCGTCTTTATATTCAACAATTGCTACACCCACAGCAATACCGTCCACTGTAATCAGTGAATCTGCTGTTTGCGCAGCAAGCACGGAAGACCTAGTTTCACGCACTGCATTCCGCATAAGGGAAATAGCCAGGCCCGGAATGGGAGTTTTGGCCTCAGCGATAAGCTTTGCTCTCGCCTGTACCGTTCCCAAATCATCCTTAAACAACAATCTTACTAAATTGGGGTCCGCCCCACTGCGGCGCAAAAGAGCCGCAGCCTCAAAGGTACGCTCGCCCGTCTGCACGGCAAAGTTTTTCGTATCCAGAACAATGCCCGCATATAAAGCCGTAGCCTCCGCCGCCGTTATTTCCAAGCTATCATCGAAATAGCAGATCAGCTCCGTTACCAGCTCACTAGTCGATGAGCTAGAGGGCTCCAAGTACAGGAGCACTGTGTTGCTGATAATATCCTCCGCGCGGCGATGATGGTCCACGATGATGCGCGTTTTGGCCGCCTCCAGCACCGCTCTGGAAGCTGATAGAGTCGCCCTATGATGATCCACCAGCACCAGCAGACTCTTAGGAGTCAACAGCTTGAGGGCCTCCTCCTCCGATACTACAATATCAAAATACTTGGTTTCATTATCTGAAAGAATAATATTTTCGTGCTCCAGCACCTCGGCTATACGATTATAATATTCGTTACCAGTTTTGGATAGATTGTAGGTGTCCTTGTTATAGGATAGGCCCAGCTTGGCCATACCCACCGTGGCACCAATGGCGTCATAATCCTCGTTATGATGACCCATGACAAAAATTTTTTCTGCCTGCTGCATTTGCTCATGAATAGTCTGAGCCACAATACGCGCCCGCACACGGGTACTCTTAGCTGCAACAGTGGCAGTACCACCAAAGAATTGCGTGTTTTTATCCTTCAGGACTACCGCTTGGTCACCGCCACGCCCCAAGGCCATATACAGACTCTTGTTGGCATTTTGAATTAACTCCTCTAAGGTAACACCATCACAGGCCACACCGATACTAAAGGTAGGCGCAAATTTGTTACCGGCACGAATCTCCCGTACCTGGTCCAAAATGGTAAATTTATCCTCCATCATGTTCAGGACGGCAGCCTGAGTAAAGCCCACCAAACAGCTTTCCTTATTCATACGGCAGATAAAGCCCTGATGGGAGCTGGCCCATTTAGTCAAAAGCTCATTAATTTCACCATTAAGGTTAGCAATGCTGGTTTCGCTAATACCCCTGGTTACCTCTTCATAATTGTCAAAGCGCACATAGGCAAGACAAAGCTTATCATTATTACATTTTTGCTTCAACAGCTCATATTCCGTAATATCCGTCAAATAAACCATTAACCCGCTAACGGTTTCCATGCTATCCTTTTTGCTAGTGCGCTCCTGAGTTTGTACGCTGGCATACTTCATGCGATAATAGCGTCCTTCCAGCTGGATAACCTGTTCACCATCGCGAACGCTAAGCAGTTCAAAGGCGTTGGCTGGTAAAGGCAAAACCTCCTCCGGACGCTTGCCCTCCAGGTTCCTTTTGCCCACCCATTGCTGGAACAGCTCATTCTTCCACTGCAGCTTACCATCCTTAGAAAAAACGGCCATACCTATGTCCAGCTTGCGCACGGCAAAATGATTGGTCCGCTCAATATTGCGGATAATATTATCTAGATAGCTACTAAAGAAAATCTCCTTATTGATGAAATTGCGGCGGGCAAAATAATAGGTTACCCCTACAACCACCAGCGCCGGAATAATCATCTTGGGCTGCAAATAGCACACCAACAACGAAAGGGCGATAATCACCAACAAATACACATTGGTATCCACCCGAGAATTCATATTACGGTTAAACCTGTTGAACATACAGCTTCACCTCACTTATAAACAGATGACAAGTAACTATCACTTTCATCTTAACTTAAAAATCGTCTAGAAGGTGTTAGATACGAGGAATCTTGACGACGGCGTACTAGAGGTACGTCTAGGAAAGATGACGAAGTAGATGACGCCTTATAGGCGATTTTCACCGGCGATTCCGAATCTTGCGGAAGTCAAAGACCATATCAAACGCCCCCACATACACAATAATCTGGGAAAAGAAAGGAATCATAAACATCAGAGCTGTACCAATATTGGCCCACCACCGGGGCTTGTGCTTCGTCTCCACATACCAATACACCAGCACAATCCCTTGAAAAACCAGACTAAAGCTGCACACAGTCTGCACATTTACTGCTGCTGCATACATCCAACTGCTTTGGTCGGTCTGATAAAAATAGGTTACTGCCAACAGGGACAGAAAATAAGGCCACAGCACCCACTGGGGCACCTTCAGCATAATAAAAGGCGGAAAGCTGGCAAAGCTATCCCCCAGCTTAGTCAAAATCTTTTTGGCACAAATATAGTTGATGAAGGCCATAATAGGCGCACAAATCAAGAAAGCACCGGGCATAATAATCTTCATCATGCGAAACATTTCCTTGTAGCCTTCAATACTAGTCTTGATGTCGGACTCGCTCATACCATGCTCACGATAATACTCAGCCAGCTGTACCAGACTTTCGTCAAAGGAGGTGAACATCATATTGATGGGGTCGATGCCCAGCACCACAAAGCTTAATACAATATTCAAAACTAGTGCAATGATGCCACCAATAGTACCAAAGGCCATTAGCTTCATGGGGGCAAGATGACGGCGCATGCATTCACCCAAAATTAAGCCCAAAAGGCCAAAGATAGCCGCCAAGAAAAAGGCATTGACGGGGCTCATAATCATGGCAATGATGATGGTCGCCACTAATAGGGTCATTATGCTCCATTTCAAGCCATGACGACTGCCACAAATCACAATGGGCAGGGGCCAAACGAAATTTACGAAGGCTCCCAGCACGGGCACATACATGCTTATTAAAGCCATGACGATGGCAATGGCAGCCAAAATGCCGGCCTCTACCATGGCGGATGTTTTACGAATCACAGAATATCCTCCTTTGTTACGCAGGTTCGCTTCTTAAATTGGGTATAGTAGTTCAATATATTATTGTACTACATAAAAGCACTAAAAGCAAAGGCTTTCACTGTAAATTTAACGCGAACATTCTTTTCTCCAACGTTGGGTTGCCCATAAAATTACTACGAACATTCTTTTTGGTATATTTTCAGGTATAATTAATTTTTAGTATATTTGGTCTTGTGCAATAGACCTAATTCCTCTTGTCTAAAGAATAAAACAGCTAGCTGCGGTATTTCGTACTACAGCTAGCTGTTTTGCTATGTGTTATTTATGCATGCTCTGGAAAGCATTGATAATGATTTGCTGGTAGTTTTCCACATCTGTTTCTGTGAGCTGGGGGATGAGCCAATAATCTCGATATTCTGTAGTCACCACCATGGAGAGGACGGCACTGATTTTCGGCAGTGTTCCTGCCCCACGCATAACACCGTGTACAGAATTGCTCATAAAGGTCACGCCGCCGGCATCCTGACTCACCAGCTGATTTAACTTCGCCAGCAGCTGCACCTTAGCAGCAGCACTATCCACTTGGGCAAGCTCAGCAGCAACAGCGCTGATCTCCTCGGCAATGGCCTTAGTAGCATCTGCCAAGGCCCCAGGAGCAAGGGGCATCATCTGCTCCTCAAAGCGTATTGGCAAGTGCAGACCCTTACCTGCAACAAAAAGGGCCCGACCCAAGGGCGTGCAATCCAGACCTCTTTGTGCTCGTACCATAAACGTATTCTCGGGTACTGAGTCTGCTAAGGCCGGAATATAAGCTTTGGATTCTACCACAACAGTAGGAATTTTGTCCAAGCCCACTTGGCCCATGATGGCACCCTTTTCGGCAAAATCGGTGTTACCCTCATAGTCCTCATCAGGGCCAATGCCACCATCCGTGCCATTGATAACCAACATCAGAGAAACGGGAATGTTGTCAATATCGATTACTGTGGCGGCAAATTTGTCGATTCTTCCCTCTAGCTTGGTGGAGCCTAACAGCACACCATCGCCCATATTCCTTGCAAAGCTGTCCATAACAGCCTGAGCGCAGGCACCCTGCAAAGCAACGGCAGTTTCCATAGCACCCTGTCCATAAATACGACCAAAGGTATTGACAGCAGTGTTTTGGGTATAAATGGCATCCATGCCCAAAGCACGCTGGGCCAACTCACTTTCTGCCGGAGTAAACCTACGGCGAGCAGCAACTGTCCCCTGTCCCCCTGCAGCAGTTGTTATGGTAATGGAACCAGAGGGTAAATCCACATCTACCTTGGCAATAGTGGTATCAAGGGGCACAGCCCTTTGTAAAAGACTTGCTGCCACTGCAAAGCCAGCGGAATCATCCTGCACAAAGCCGCAATGACTGTGCACATGACCTACACCCACATGACCGCTAATGCCATATACACCTTGCTTGGCAGCTGAAAGCTTAATAGTTGTCATTTTTATCGCCTATTTTCTCGTGCTTATTCTTTCAAGGATTTTTCGCTGTTAAAGGCTTCCTTATCCAGATTGCCCAGCAAGGAAGAGGTGGTTACCATACCAATGGTATCACCAGTTACGTTCAGCATGGTGTTAGGCATATCGATTAAACGATAGATACCAGCAACCCAAGGAACAATGGTCAAGGGCAGTCCCATGGTTTGCATCATAATAGCAGACATCATAATGCCGCCGCCAGGAACACCAGCTCTTTCCTTAGCACATTTCAATGAGTCTGTAAATATCTTATTTTCTTGCAAGACTGCACATCAGCTTGGCCACAGATGTTTCGATGGTGTCGAGCATCGCGCTTTGTGCGCCAAGCCGCTTGGCCAAAACCCCAATGGGATAAGTATCAAGATGAACACCATCATAGAGACATTGGGTAGCGCACACCACGGTCACACCTGCCTGCAGCACCTTTTCCAGCTCGGGCAACCAATTGTTGCTGGCGTTGGGCACGCCGCCGGCACCAAAGCTTTCGATAACCAAGCCCTTATACCCTTTGGTAAGGTAGAATTCTAAAATATCAGGAGTAGTGCCGGGAATGAGCTTCACTACAGCAACCTTGGGCTCCAAGGCTGTGTTCACCGTAAACTCGCCTGCGCCATAGCCACCGCCCTGCAGGACACCCTTTTGCCAGAAAAGGTGATTATGACTAATGGTAGCCAAGGGCTCACGATTAATGCTAACAAAGCCGTTAAAGTTTTCGGTATACAGCTTTTTAGCATGAGCCCCATGAATAACCTTGTCACCAAACACGAGGGCAACGCCCTGTAATGCACTGGTAGCAGCTAAAAAAGCATGGTATACATTGGCCGGAGCGTCGCTGCCTTCCGCTTGAATGGGCAACTGGGCACCGGTCAGAATCACTGGCTTTTGGCAATTGTGCAGCATTTGACTAAGAGCTGCTGCCGTATAGGCCATGGTATCGGTGCCGTGGGTAATCACAAAGCCATCAAAATTAGCATAATCCGCTGCCACCGCATTGGCAATAAGCTGCCAGTGGGCAGGCTCCAAATTACTGCTGTCTAAATTTAAAATCTCTTTACAGGTAATGGTACAAATTCCTTCCAGTTCAGGCACCAGCCGGAGCATGGCTGCGCCGTCAAGGGCAGGAATTAGGCCATCCGCTGAAGGAACACTGGCAATAGTGCCACCAGTACCCAGCATAAGAATATTTTTCATAACAAATCCCTCCAAATAAAAATAAAAAAAATATCATGTATTATGCATGCGCCAATTCTATAATTTTATTGTAGGCATCTAAACCACAGCCGATGCCATGGTCGTGTAGTGCCAATAATTTATCTGGCTTAATATCTAATTTGTCAATGGTTAGTGGTATTTGCGGCCGAATAATGACGGCCTTGCCCTGCCGCTCCAGCGCTTCTGCTTCTGCCAGCTGGCGATTATATTCAGCAGGACGATTTTGCATAATTTCCCACAGCTTGGGATATTCATGGTAAAAGGTTTGCATCATTATTTTCGGAACCTTGTCCTTCTTTTGGTAACCGGCATTGCGGGTAAGCACAAAGATGAATTTTTCGTAGCCGGCTTCACGAGCCTTTTCATAGGGTATGGGCGCAACCAAAGCCCCATCCATTAAATCTCGTTTGCCAATGTGAACCACTGGTGCGAAAAAAGGCATGGAGGATGAGGCTCGCACGGGCTTAAAGTTGTTGCCGATAGTCTCCTTGCCAAACCATACTGCTTCACCAGTACGAATATCAGTGGTGCCCACCTGCAGCGTGCCCGGATAGTTGTAATAGGTTTCGTAATCAAAAGGAAGCAGTTTACGCGGCAAATCCTCAAATATGAAATCAAAGCCAAAGATACTGCCCTTTTTTACCCAGTTTTGTAAGCTAAAGTAACGCTTATCAGTAACGTAGTTTTCGATAACCTTGCGCGTGCGTAGGGGCTGATTAGACATGTAGGAAAGGATGTTACAGGCTCCGGCAGAAACGGCAGTAATGTAGGGGAAGGTCAGTTCCTTAAGTAAAAAGGCTTCAAATACGCCTGCCGAAAACATGCCCCGCATGCCGCCGCCCTCCAGCACAAGGGCGATGTTATGTAGATGCATGAGTAAGCTCCTTGCTTATCTGTATTTATTTTTGTGTTTTTTGCGTTCGTGTTGCACGCGATAGTCAGCCTGTACTTGGTATACTTGGTAAATGTACAGGGCGCACATGGGGATAACGATGAACATGCCCAGCCAGCGATTGTCAAAGAAGTAGGAG
Organism: uncultured Phascolarctobacterium sp.; assembly: GCA_946002345.1. GTDB lineage: Bacteria > Bacillota > Negativicutes > Acidaminococcales > Acidaminococcaceae > Phascolarctobacterium_A. The sequence continues at coordinate 9,784 of CAMFZA010000022.1, forward strand.
CCAGCCATGCCGGCCAGCAGGCTGACGATAACCACCAGCAGCATATTCACCTTGTATTTCATAAGATATTTTTTCATAGTAGATATTCCTCCTAATTACGTATTATGTATTGTATATTGTTGATGTTGAGCTGTGAATTGCTAAATATAATATCTTGATGCGAATAGGAATTTTAGCGAATGAGTGGCTGGAACAATAGAAGCAAGGTTTCGAAAACCTATATTCTTTTTCGAACAGATTGGACACCGAAGCTTCGTGATTGTTCCCCACGAAATTCGCGTTAAGAAATTCCTCTGAGCGAAAAGAGATTATATTTAGCAATTTACATTTTATAATAATATATTTGGCACTACGATATTCTGTTGGGGTATTTTACTTGCATCAAATAATGGCAGCAAATCCACCGCCCGTAATGGCTCCGGCTTTGCAAGCTGCCCTGCAAGATATGCCAAAAAACCGATAATCGGCTCAGGTCTACCATATGCTTTGCGTAAAGCGGCGATCTCCAAATCCCCATCGCGCTTAGAAAGCCTGCGTCCCGTAGCATCCACTAAAAGCGGAATATGGCAGAAGCTGGGCGGTTCAAAGCCTAATAAGCCATAAAGGTACAGCTGCATGGGCGTAGAACTTAGCAAATCACAGCCGCGCACCACCTGGGTAATTCCCATAAGAGCATCGTCAATGGTCACAGCTAATTGATAGGCAAAAACCCCATCACTGCGGCGCACAATAAAGTCACCGCTTTCCAGCCCCAGGATAAAGCTTTGGCACGCATAGTGGCCATCATCGACGCGGTCGCCCGCGTAGGCGCCTTTGCGCGGCGTCGCTCCTGTGTAAGGTGGCGGCAGGTACCGGCGTAAATTATGCGGCCGTCACTTAAGTGGGGGGCTTCTGCTGCGTGCAGCTCACTACGACTACAAAAGCAGGGATAGATGAGCCCCTGCTCCTGAAGCTGAGCAAAATAGTGAGCATAAATAGCGCTGCGCTGACTTTGAAAATAGCTCTCACTATCTGCGCTCACATAGGCTCCTTCGTCCCAAGTCAAGCCCAACCATTCCAAATCCCCAGCCAACTGATCCGCACTTTGCCGTGTGCAACGCTGTGGGTCCAAGTCTTCAATGCGCAAAACTAGCTTGCCCCCGCGACTTTTGGCATAAAGCCAGGCCAACAAGCTACAAAACACATTGCCCAAATGTAAAAAGCCGCTGGGCGTTGGTGCGAAACGCCCCACAACTGCGCCAGCTGGTGAGTTTTGTTTTTCTAAAAGCATATATAGGCACATCCTTTAATCTTCACACCTATATTTTATCATATCCCCTGCGGCTTGTGTACTTTATTTCTAGTTAAAGCAGGCATTTACCAGGGAATATTAGCATGGCAAGACTAAAAAATAAGCCCATATTATGGTATAATACTCTATGATGAAACGAGAAAAGAGGGGCTTTCTGGCTGAAGCAAGACTCACTGATGGTTACAAGGACAGCGCTGATATTGAATGGGAAGCAGAAAAAATCTGTCGCTGGGCTGCGGCTCGCGCCGGCGTAATTGTGGTTGCCCCCTTGGTTGGTACTATGACACTGATGGCCAACGAGGTCTATATGATTACTCGTCTAGCTGAACTACGAGGTATTAAGCTCAGCGAAAGCGCCGTGCTCGGACTTTTGGGCTCCTTAGGCGCCACCTTTGTGGGCCAAACGCTGGTTACACTTATTCCCTTCGCCCCAGTACAGATTCCTGTGGGCATTTCCGTTACCTATGCCGTGGGCAAGGTGGCCAATGCCTGGCTTAAGGCTGGTCGTCCGGAGGATATTGCCGCCTTTAAGGAGGTTTATGACGAAGCCAAGGCCGAGGGTATAAAAAAGTTCAGGGAGTTTAGCAAGCTAGACTGTAAGGATGAGCCCTTGGGCGACGAAAGCAAGCGCTTTAACCTTGATTCCCAAGAGGTTTTTGATTCCGTAACACGCAAGGCCGACGAAGCTGAATATAAGCTTAGCGATGCTGTGCGCAAGGTGGGCGACAAACTGAAATAAAAGCATAAAAACTAACAGCTGGCTGCGGTACGAAGGTACTGCAGCCAGCTGTTTTTGTGTTTTACAATATTTATAATCTCCTACAACAAAGGTGTCATATAAAGAGGCAGGTAAACAATTCCCTTATCAACCTTTAAGTCTGCACTATGCAAAACGTAGGGTATATTTATTTGCTGCTCATATTTGACCATAAACTTCTTAATAGAGGTTAAAGTATAGTTTTTCCCCGATTTCACTTCAATTGGAGATATATTATGTCGATTGCTAATTTTGCTTTTAGCAATGAGGAAATCTATTTCCATACGCGAAGACGCATCCTCACGAGAAGCATTAGCATAGAAATATAGCTTATGACCGGTTGCTACCAGCATTTGTGCTACAATATTTTCCACTATCATCCCTTTGTTGAACTCCAACTTGTCAAAGAGCAGCTTTTTATAAATCTCCTCCGCTAGAAGTTTGTTGTGATGAAAAGCTTGGCTGATTAATATTGCTGTATCGGCCATATAGCATTTTAAAAGTCTCTTGTCAAGATTTAGCCGCAAGCCCACATTGGGCTCGGTTGCATTATAGCAGTTATTAGCTATCATGGCGTCGGCCAGCCAAAAAATAGCTTCTTTATACTCGCCAAAGCGTGCACCCTGCTTTATTGAAGATAGCTTAAAATGCTGATTCTGATTCTTAAGCTGCGATGGGATTTCATCAAATATCGCTTCTACCTCTAACGCATAATCATCTGCATGCTTACGAATATCATCTCGATATAGATTGAGTATTCTTCTTTTTGCCTTATCCACCTCATTAAAATCATTGCTTTCTATAAAAGTACTCACTGCCTGAGGCATTCCACCGATAATAATATACTGTCTTAGGTAATTCATGGCCTTACGATGTAAAGCTTGACCTAACGGACGTTGGTGTATAAAACAATCCCTCAACAAGTCCATCATAGTATCATTGCCCAATGCCCACAGAAATTCCTCAAAATCCATAGGATACATTTCAAGCTGATCTTCCTCTGAAGCAATGAGAATGAGTTTAAAATACTTATTAATAGAATTTAAGGACCATGGCTCATTTATATCGTCCATAACTTGCTCTTCA
>CAMFZA010000023.1 GCA_946002345.1 uncultured Phascolarctobacterium sp.
AGGATGCTCCAACTGTGTTGTGGACTACAGCTAAAGCCTTCTTCATAGGCAACAGCCGCATGTTCTGCTTCGGTGCTGTATCCTCCATCTTCGTCGGTGGCAACGCCAACGACATCTTTGATGTAATGCTGAAGCTGGGCCTTTTCTGGACTGCAGTGCTGGTTTTGGGACTCAATATTTGGACCACTAACGATAATGCTCTTTATTCCACCGGTCTTGGTCTTGCCAATATTACTGGACTCGATAAAAAGAAAATGGTCCTCTTCTCCGGAACCTTAGGCACCGTTTTGGCAGTTTGGCTGTATAACAATTTCTGTCCCTTCCTGGGCATGCTCAACGCCACCCTGCCTCCCATCGGTATTATTTTGGTACTGAGCTATTTTATGCATCGTGAAAAATATCAACCCGGTGCTAAGGTGGAATTGAAGCAAATCGAGTGGGGCTCCGTCATCGGTGTTATTGGCGGTGCCGTGGTGGCTAATCTGCTACCATTTGGCATTGCTTCCATCAATGGTATGGTGGTTGCCTCCATCTGCTATATAATTGGCGACAAAATGAGCAATTAGGCTTCTACTCTAAACAGCAAAAGCGAGCAGTTCAAGGTAGCTGCTCGCTTTTTTATTGCCTACTTTACCATTTTCATTTCACAAAAACATATTCTGTAGCAGTGGATAACTCCGGTCTGTAGGAATAGCCATATGTAGCAAATGCTTGTACTGCTTCCGGACTTTGGGCATTATGCTCCGCGCACCAACGCACCATGCTTCCCCGAGCCATTTTTGCCTCCGTAGCCTTCACCTTGTAGCTACCCTTGGCATCAGCACAACCAAAAATACAGGTTACCATACGCACATCATCGCCTATAAAAGGCTCCACAACCTTGCTGTATTCCTTGGAGGCCAGATTTAAAAGCACCTTGTCCTCCCTAGTCAAGGCCTCACATAAACTGGAGCCCCAAAATTGATAAAGATTCTTCTTGCCCGCCACAGCTAGCTTGGCCTGCATTTCCAGCCGATAAGGCGCCACCCCATCGCTGGCCCGCAGCAAGCCATACAAGCCTGACAAAATGCACACATTGGCACACACATAGTCCCAAGCTTCCTGTTCCAGCACCCTTGGTCCCATATGGGTATACTGCAAGCCCACATAGGCCAGGATTGCTGGTGTCAGGTTCTTCTCCAAGTCCAGCTGGCGAATACGCTGAAAATTTTGCTCTGCCAAGGTATCATTGCAGCCCCACAGCTTTTGCAGCTGGGGCCTGCTCATCGTCTGTAACTGGGCCAAAATCAGCCTTGTTTGTTCTAAAAACTGTGGCCGTGTTGGGACAATAGCTTCCGTGTCCACCTGCATCTGTTTAGCCGGCGAAATAATGATTTTCATATTTATCACCTCTATCTGCTCCCATCCTGTGTGTAGCTTTCGCTCCTATGGGATTTACTGCATCCTCTACCGCAGAGCCTCCTTCTTTTCCGGTAACTCCAGTCGGAAAAAGTCGTACAGAGTTTGCGCCACCGCTCCATTCATCCCTTCCACTGCAGCCAGCTCCTCTACGCTGGCTGCCTTCATAGCCTCCAGCGTCTTAAAGGTTTTCCACAGTGCCTGACGGCGCTTGGGACCAATGCCTTCCACATGGTCTAGAACGGACACCAAATTGCGCTTGCCTCGCAGCTTGCGGTGGAAGGTAATGGCAAAGCGGTGGGCCTCGTCGCGAATACGCTGAATCAGATGCAGTGCCGCACTATCCCTATCTAGCAGAATGCTGGTGCTTTGGTGAGGAAGGAAGATTTCCTCTTCCCGCTTGGCTAAGCCCACCACGGGCAGATCTGCCAAGCCCAGACCACGAATAACCTCCAGCGCCGAGCTGAGTTGCCCCTTGCCACCATCGATTACCACCAAATTGGGCAAATCCTCGTAATCCTTGTAACGACGATAAACAACCTCCTGCATAGACTTGAAGTCATCGGGCTTGCCCTCAGCAGAAACAATTTTATATTTGCGATAATCTTTCTTGCTGATGGAGCCATTGCGGAACACTACCATGGATGCCACAGTTTCACTACCTTGAGTATGGGAAATATCAAAGCAGTCCATACGCTCCAGAGAATGCTCCAGCCCCAAAGCCTGCTGCAGCTCCTCCGCCGCCTGCTCATCATTTTTAAGGGATAGACTGCCCTTGCGCAAGCGTTCTGCCAGCAGCTTCAGCGCATTATCATTGGCCAGCTGCAATAGCTCACGCTTCACCCCACGCTGGGGCGTGAGCAGCTCCACCCGACGCTCTGCCTTTTCCCGTAGCCAAAGCTCAATCAGCTGCTGCTCCTCAGCCTCAGGTAGCTGGGGCAGCACTATTTCCCGGGGAATAAAGGTAGCTTCGTTGTAGTATTGCTTAATAAAAGCAGTGAGCACCTCCTGGGGTGCCTCGCTACCATCCTGCAAAAAGAAATTGTCCCGACCGATAAGCTTACCTTTACGCACAAAAAAGATTTGCAGACAATTGCCCGTCATATCTTGAGCAAAGCCGATAATATCCATATCGCCCCCATTGGTGGTCACCGCCTTTTGCGACTCGTTCAGGCGTTCTACCGCCTGCAGCTGGTCTCGCAAACGCGCTGCCTCCTCAAAGGCGTAATCCTCTGCCGCCTCCTGCATGCGCTGCTTCAAATCACGCTCTAACTCCGTAGTACGACCATCCAACACCATGCACACGGACTTAATCATCTTACCATACTCATCCTTGCTCACATAACCGGCACAGGGTGCCAGACAGCGCTTGATATGGTAGTTTAAACAGGGTCGATCTGGATTCATTTTACGACAGGTGCGCAGAGGAAACATAGTGCGCAGCAGCTTCACCGTAGCGTGCATAGCACCGGCATCAGCATAGGGACCGTAATATTTGGCCCCATCCCGCTGCAGTCGGCGAGTCATATACAGCCGGGGAAAATCCTCCTGCATGGTCACCTTCAAATAAGGATAGGTTTTATCATCCTTAAGGCTAATATTATAGCGCGGTCGGTACTTTTTAATCAGATTACACTCTAAAATCAGGGCCTCCACCTCGCTGGAGGTGACAATGGTTTCGATTTCCGCAATCTTGGCCACCATAGCCTTTACTTTGGGTGTATGGCTAGCTAAATTACGAAAATAGCTGCGCACGCGATTTTTCAGCACCACGGCCTTGCCTACATAAATGACCTTTCCCTCGGCATCGTGCATCAAATAAACACCGGGCTTGTCTGGCAAAACTGCCAGTGCCTTTTTTATGCTATCACTAAACTCTGCTGCCAGCTCCGTCATTGATACCACCCATTCTGCTTAGCCTTGGCCAGCTCCTGCTTAATATATTGACCAGTGTAGGATTTTTTCACCTTAGCGACCTCCTCCGGAGTCCCACAGGCCACCATCGTGCCGCCCTTGTCACCGCCCTCAGGGCCTAAATCGATAATATAATCAGCAACCTTAATCACATCCAGATTATGCTCGATGACAATAACGCTGTCACCGCCCTCCACAAGGCGCTGCAGCACATCCAGCAGCTTGTGCACATCGGCAATATGCAAGCCCGTAGTAGGCTCGTCCAAAATATACACCGTGCGTCCGGTGCTGCGTCTCGATAGCTCCGTGGCCAGCTTTACCCGCTGTGCCTCGCCACCGCTCAAAGTAGTAGCCGCCTGGCCTAGATGGATATAGCCCAAGCCCACATCCTGCAGTACCTCCAGCTTGCGATAAATACGGGGCAGATTTTTGAAAAACTCACAGGCTTCGCTGACGGTCATATCCAGCACCTCAGCAATGTTTTTACCCTTGTAATGAACCTCCAGCGTGTCGCGGTTGTAACGAGCACCATGGCACACCTCGCAGGGTACATACACGTCCGGCAAAAAATTCATCTCGATCTTATTCATGCCATCGCCCTTGCAGGCTTCGCAGCGACCACCCTTCACATTGAAGCTAAAGCGACCGGACTTGTAGCCGCGCATTTTAGCCTCATTGGTCTGACTAAAAAGTTCACGAATGAAATCAAAAACACCCGTATAGGTGGCAGGATTGGAGCGTGGTGTGCGTCCAATAGGAGATTGGTCGATGTTGATAACCTTATCCACCAGCTCCAAGCCTTCAATGCTATCATGCTCCGCCGGACGCAGACGAGCACCATTCAACTTGGCACCGAGAGTATTATACAATATATCGTTAATGAGAGTCGATTTACCGCTTCCGCTAACGCCGGTGACCACGGTAAACACGCCCAAGGGAATACTTACATCTATATTCTTCAAATTATTGGCCCGCGCACCCTTAATGGTCAAATAGCGACCATCCAGAGGGCGCCGCTTTTTCGGCACCGGAATATATTTACGACCACTTAGGTAGGTGCCGGTCATGGAAGCTTGTACCTGCTTAATCTCCTCCACTGTTCCCTGGGCTACCACCTCACCACCGTGCTCCCCTGCACCGGGGCCAATGTCGATAATCTGGTCCGCGGCATACATGGTTTCCTCATCATGCTCCACCACCAGTAGGGTATTGCCCAAATCACGCAAATGCTTGAGCGTTTCCAAAAGCTTACCATTGTCACGCTGGTGCAGGCCAATGCTGGGCTCATCCAAAATATAAAGTACGCCGGTTAAACCACTGCCAATTTGTGTAGCAAGGCGAATACGCTGAGCCTCGCCACCGCTCAGAGTGCCGGCACTGCGATCCAGGGTAAGGTAATCCAAGCCCACATCATTTAAAAATTGCAGGCGGGCCATGATTTCCTTTAACACCTGCTTGGCGATGATTTGCTGGCGTTGATTAAGCTGCAAATTAGTAAAGAACTGCAGGCAATCCCGCACGGTGAGCGCAGTAACCTGACAAATATTCTTACCACCAACAAGGATAGAGAGCTCCTCCGGCTTTAAACGGCTGCCGTGACACACAGGACAAGGCGTGCTGGTCATAAATTCCTCGTACTCCTGTCGCATAGCGTCACTAAAGGCCTCCCGATGGCGGCGCTTCAAAATATTGATAACACCCTCGTATTCCTTATCGTAAAGCTTAGTTTCCCCCTGCAGGTTTTCGTAATAAAAGGAAAACTTGCGCTCCCCTGCGCCATTCCACACAATATCCTGAACCTCGGGGGTTAAATCATTCCAGCTATTGTCCAGACTGTAGCCATAGCAAGCCAAAACAACGGCCAGCTGACGGAAGAAATAGGAGTTGGGGTTATTGCTAAAGGCCTGTAAGCAACGCTCCGAAAACTTTACAGAGGGATCCGGCATAATTAGCGCCTTGTCAAACTCCATATTCATGCCTAAGCCCGTGCAGGCAGGGCAAGCACCATAGGGATTATTAAAGGAAAAAAGGCGCGGCTCAATAGCAGGCAGACTGATGCCGCAATCATTGCAGGCAAAGTGCTCGCTAAAAAGCATTATTTGGGTCTCGTCTCCTAGCACGGCCACCTCGGCAAAGCCATCGGCCAGCTTCAAAGCTGTTTCTACGGAGTCCGTCAGGCGCTGATGAATATTTTCTCGCACAGCAAGGCGGTCGATGACCACGCTAAGGCTGTGCTTTTTATTTTTCTCTAGGGTGATTTCTTCGTCAAGGGTACGCACCTCGCCATCGATATACATGCGCACGTAACCGGCTCGCTGCATTTCGTCCAGCACTCTTTGATGCTCACCCTTGCGACCACGCACCAAGGGCGCCATGACCATAAAACGCGTGCCGGAGGGAAGCTCCAGCACCCTATCCACTATTTGCTGCACACTTTGCTGCTCAATGAGCTTGCCACATTGTGGGCAGTGGGGCTCCCCTGCCCTGGCAAAGAGTAAGCGCAGATAGTCATAAATTTCCGTTACCGTTCCCACCGTGGAACGGGGATTGCGACTGGTGGTTTTTTGGTCGATAGATATGGCGGGACTAAGGCCTTCGATGTAGTCCACCTCAGGCTTATCCATTTGGCCCAGAAATTGGCGTGCATAGGCCGAAAGGCTTTCCACATAGCGGCGTTGGCCCTCGGCATAAATAGTATCGAAGGCCAGGCTGGACTTGCCACTGCCGCTAAGGCCTGTGATGACAACTAATTTATTCCGTGGAATTTCCACATTGATATTTTTTAAATTGTGTTGGCGTGCGCCTTTAACAATTAGTTTTTCTTGCATAGTATATCTCCTAAATTCTCCCTCCGCCTCGCAAGCTCGGCACCTCCCTCTAAGAGGGAGGATATACCCCTAGTACTATTTGTGCCCCCTCTTAGAGGTGCTACAGTAGTGTTGGAGTGTGACTTGGATGCAGATAAACTCGTACTATTTGTGCCCCCTCTCTGAGGGGGCTGGCAGCGAGTTTACGAGCTGACTGGGGGAGTTTCAACGCCCTTTCTTCTTTGGCTCCAACTTTTGCCCCAACTGCCCTTTGATAATGATTAACTGGTCACGCAGCTCTGCCGCCGTCTCGAAATCCAGCGCCTTGGCCGTCTCCTGCATGCGCCGTTCCAACTCTCGTGCCAATGCGGTGAGCTCCTTCTTGGAACGAGCCTTTTTGGCCTTACTGCCATACTGGTCATGCTCGTCACCTTCGGCCACCTTGGTCAGCTTGATGAGCTGACGTTGCTCCTTGTAGATGGTCTTAGGCGTAATCTTATGAGCTTTATTATATGCCTCCTGCTTCTCACGGCGGCGATTAGTCTCGTCAATAGCCCGCTGCATACTATCCGTAATCCGGTCAGCATACATGATGACGCGTCCATGAGCATTACGGGCCGCACGACCAATGGTCTGAATCATGGCGGTGTCACTACGCAAAAAGCCTTCCTTATCTGCATCAAGGATGGCAATCAGTGATACCTCCGGCAAGTCCAAGCCCTCGCGCAGCAGGTTAATGCCTACCAAAACATCAAATTTCCCGGCACGCAAGCTATCAATAATCTCTGCTCTTTCAATAGTGGCGATTTCCGAATGCAGGTAGCGCACCCGCACCCCGGCCTGCTTAAGATATTCCGTTAAATCCTCGGCCATGCGCTTGGTCAAGGTAGTCACGAGAACACGTTCGTTGGCCGCAGCCACCTTATTTATCTCACTGAGTAAATCGTCAATCTGTCCCTTAATAGGGCGAATTTCAATTTGGGGATCCAAAAGTCCCGTGGGTCGAATAATCTGCTCCACCACCTGCTGGGCCTGCTCCATTTCGTAGGCCGCCGGTGTGGCGGATACATAAATTGCCTGATGAATCTGCTCCTGAAATTCGTCAAAGGTCAAGGGACGGTTATCATCGGCGGAGCGCAGTCGAAAGCCATGCTCCACTAGCATATCCTTGCGGGAGCGATCCCCTGCATACATGGCCCGAATTTGGGGCAGTGTCACATGGGACTCGTCAATCACCAGCAAAAAATCCTTGGGAAAATAATTAACCAGAGTAAAGGGCGGCTCCCCCGGCTTGCGTCCTGCCAAATGCCGGGAATAGTTTTCGATACCGGAGCAATACCCCATTTCATTCATCATTTCCAAATCATAATTGGTGCGCTGCTCCAGGCGCTGGGCCTCCAAAACCTTGAAATTATGATTGAGATAATCCAGTCGCTCAGCCAGCTCTACGCGAATATCAGCCATAGCCCGCTCCAAATTCTCCCGACTAGTTACATAGTGAGAGGCAGGAAAGATGGCCACATGGTTGCGCTGAGCCAGCACCTCACCCGTGAGCACATCAAACTCAAGAATGCGATCCACCTCGTCATCAAACATTTCAATGCGCACGGCCTTTTCACCATAGGCCGCAGGAATAACCTCAATGACATCTCCCCGCACCCGAAAGGTACCGCGCTTAAAATCGATATCATTGCGGTCGTACTGAATCTCTACCAGCTTATGCAAAATTTTTTGTCTGTCAATAATCTGGCCCAGTCGCAAGGAAAGCACCATATCATAGTACTCTTGGGGGGCACCCAAGCCATAAATACAGCTGACGCTGGCCACGATAATAACATCTCTGCGCTCAAAGAGGGCGCTGGTAGCGGAATGGCGCAGCTTATCGATTTCATCATTAATGGAAGCATCCTTTTCAATATAAGTATCGGACTGGGGAATATAGGCCTCCGGTTGGTAGTAATCGTAATAGGAAACAAAGTATTCCACCGCATTATCCGGGAAGAAGGCCTTCAGCTCACTGGCCAGCTGTGCCGCCAGCGTTTTGTTGTGAGCAATGACTAGAGTGGGCTTGCGCACCTTGTTGATTACCTGGGCAATAGTGTAGGTTTTGCCCGTACCCGTTGCGCCTAAGAGCACCTGGGTACGCAGACCACGCTCCACGCCTGCTGCCAATTTTTCTATAGCCTGGGGCTGGTCCCCGGCCGGCTCAAAGGGAGCCTTGATTTGAAAATCCATTTTTCCACCTGCTTTGCTAATCAATCTCTAAAATCACAGCAAATCTATACTAACATTAGCTAGGCTTCGCCACAGCAATTATGCAATATCCACTCATATTATATGCAATTGCTAGCCCAAGGTCAAGTAACCAAAGAGAACATTTGTCCATATTTTGAAATATACGCACAATATAAAAAGCGCAGCAGCCCTATGACTGCCACGCTAAGCTTGGTAAAACGATATGCTGCTTGTGCCTGGGTAGGGAAGCACTAAGGCAATACCTATCCTGGCACAGATTTTAGCGATTATTGATATTTTCCGGATACATATCATGCATAAAGAGGCGTTTTTTAGCCACCGCCTCCCATTCAGTCCCCGGCTTGCCGTGATTGGCATAGGGGTCAATGGACAGACCGCCGCGAGGTAAGAATTTACCCCACACCTCGATGTATTTAGGGTCTAAAAGCTTAATCAAATCCTTCATGATGATGTTTACGCAATCCTCATGAAAGTCCCCGTGATTGCGGAAGCTGAAGAGATACAGCTTTAAGGATTTGCTTTCCACTAAACGTTCATCCGGCACGTAGGAAATATAAATCGTCGCGAAATCCGGCTGTCCCGTCATAGGACACAGGCTAGTGAATTCAGGACAATTAAACTTAACAAAATAGTCATTGCCAGGGTGCTTATTGGGAAAGCTTTCTAAAACCTCTGGTGCATAGTCACTTTTATAGGCAGTTTTGTGGCCCAAAAGGCTCACTCCCTGCAATTCTTCCTTGCTTCTACCACTTGTCATTTATTATTACCTCCTGCAACCGCGAAAAAACGCCCCACGCCCACGCGCTCCAGTGCGCTCACCAGCATAAAGCTGGCAATGCCGCTAATGCATTGACCAACCAAAAGGCTGGATGCCAAGAGCCAGTAGGGCAGGTTCAAAATGGGAGCCAACCATAGGGGCACGCACAGTCCCGGCACAAAGGTTACAGCAAGCCACACAATCCAGTTGCCGCAGCCAGCTCGTTTTGCCAGCACGATGAGTCCGGTAGTGGCCACACCTACCAGACCACCACCGATGATATCCGGCAAGCCCAGCCCACCCATGACGGTGTTGCTAATGACATTGGCTAAGCCAAAGGGGAGCACCAAAAAGGGGAAAAGGGCGCTAAGACCGTACAGGGCAGTAGCAATGCGAATCTGGTATTGTCCAAAGGCAAAGGTTTGGGTGCACAGCATCACCACGATATAGAGAGCTATGCACAGGGCAGAAAAAACTAGTTTTTGATTATTAATGTGTTGCATGGTTTTGCTCCTTTCCAGCGTAAGCACAGGCGCAATAAAAAAAGGATTTCGCTTCTACAGACGAAATCCTTGCATTTCAAAATCATTACTGGCCAGCACCAGTAATCGCCCGTAGTTTTATTTTGAGACAGGATGGTTACGAACTGTCTGTTATGAAGTTACCGAATTATTATACACCAAAAGCGAAGCTTTGTCTAGGGAAAAATCCTTTAGCGTTCAGTGCGCACCTCATACCCCTTACCATCGGTAGTAATGGTAATGTTACCGTGCTCAAAGGTTGTCAGCACCTTGGCACCAAGATGCTGCAGACTACCCACCACGTTCTTATTGGGATGATTATAAATTTCTCTATTGCCACAGCTAATCAAGGCGTACTGGGGCTGCACCTTACTGATAAATTTATAAATGGAGGAGGTTTTGCTGCCGTGGTGCCCCACCTTCAGCACATCGGCCTTGAGGGCACTGCCATATTTTTGCTGCAAATAATCCTCTACTGGTGCTTCTGCATCACCTGTAAAGAGCATGGTAAATTGACCATAGTGCAGCTTCATAACGATGCTAGTATTATTAAAGCGAGCCTTATCCTGCTTGCTTAAAAAGTCCCCTGGAGCCAGCACCTCAAAGTAGTACCCCTTGCCTAAGTCAACCTTGTCCCCGGCCTTGAGCACTCGATTATGATAGTGCCCTGCCCTGAGCTCTGTATTGAGCCACTGGGAAACAGCGTTACTGGGATTGGGCATGGCGTTGTCGTAAATATTGCTGACCTTATACTTACCGGCCAGCCATTTAATATTGCCCAAATGGTCCCCATGATGGTGGGAAATAATCACAGTATTGATTTTATCCACGCCCTCCTGCACACCGGCCTTGGCCAGTGCCATTTTCAAGGCAACACTGCCGCCATAGCCTAGCTTGTCCTTTTTATTATCGCCCACATCCACCATCACCTTGCGTTGACCATCCTCCAGCAGGATAGCATCACCCTGTCCCACATCCAGCAGGGTGATTCGCAGCTTGCCCGCAGGCAGGGCTCCCGTTGGGCTTCCGGAGCTGGAAGCAGAAGTGGTAGCTGCTGGCGTTGCTTTGCTCAGCTGCTGCTGTACCGCCGCCCGCACCGTTTCCTGGTGGGGCTCATAAAGCAACGTGTAAGCAAAGGTGGCAATAATAAAGGCCACCAGCATTTGGATTACTAATTTAATTCTGCGCATTTAAAGCACCTTGCTTTGCGAAAAAACTAGAACATGCAAGACATCCCATAAATACGGCGAAGGCTGGCTCAATAGCCGGCAAACACATCTCGCACAGGGTTAATATCAATACCCTTGGTTTGCAAAAAGCCGAAGAAATAGGCCTGCTCAAGGCGCCTTTTAAAGCCCTCCAGCCCATTGCCATCGTCAGCCACAGTCACCCGATACATCTCCATGGGTGCTTCCTTATATGTTGCCGAGGTGTTGAGGCCAATGTGCCCTGTCAAGGCGCGGTAAAAGCCATATTTTTGCGCTGCCTCGATAACTGTTTTATTATAGCTGCCATTGGGATAGGCCAAAGTGCGCACAATATAGCCATCAAATTTCTTCTTCAGCCAATAACGGGAGGTATCCAGCTCCCACACTAAATATTTAGTATCAATTTTGGCCAAGGGAGCGTGACTATAGGTGTGGGAGCCAAGCTCCATGCCAGCGGCTAGCATGTCCTTGATTTCCGCCTCGTTCATATGGTCCTTGTCACCCATTTCCTTGTTGATGACAAAGAAGGAACCCTTGGCATCATATTTTTGCATAATGGGCAGAGCAACGCTGCGATTATCCTTATAGCCATCGTCAAAGCTTAGGGCTACAAATTTGTCCACACTCTCGCCCTTTTCTAAGCGGTGAGCCAACTGCTCCACGCTGACGATGGTATAACCCTGCTCCTTCAGATAGCGCAGGTGCTCCTCAAAGAGCGCCGGCGGCATAATCAGGCTGCGAGGCCAGTCAGGCCCCTGTTCGTTTCCCACAGCGTGATACATCAAAATAGGAGCGCCTGTTTTGCGATAGGCAGCATATTCAGCTCGCCACTGCTCACCCTTAACCTGCCAAACCACGGCTCCTGCTACACAGACAAGCACCACCAGAGCCAGCAGGCCATATAATAGCTTTTTAATCATTCATCCTGCTCCAATTTCAAACCCATACCTACAGCCATCTCCTGCAGCTTTTTCAGGCGATGGTTAATGCCGGACTTGCCCAGTCCATTGGTAAACTCCATTAAATCGTTGAGAGAAACATCGGGATGGTCCAGGCGAATGCGAGCAATTTCCTGCAAATTAGGCTCCAGCTGACCAAGGCCACCATGCTCATCAATATACTTGATGCAGCGCACCTGGCGCACCGCCGCCTTCACCACCTTGTTTAAATTAGCAGTTTCACAATTCACAGCACGGTTCACATTATTGCGCATTTCCTTCACAATACGCACATTATCCAGTTCCATCATGGCATTATGCGCGCCGATAACGCTGAGAAAATTGATAATGCTTTCCCCATCCTTCAAATAGACGATGTACTCGTTTTTTCTATCCGTCAGCTTGGCCTTCAAAGAGAAGCTGTGCATAACCTTGATAATATTATGAGCGAAGGTTTCGTTGCTGGTTACCATTTCCAAATGATAGTCACTGGCCGGACGGCTGATACTGCCACCACCTAAAAAGGCACCCCGCAAATAGGCGCGCTTACAGTTATGCGTATTGAGCAGAGGATTCTTTAAATCGCCCTCCATACTCAAAAGCTGTAGCTCGTCCAATGTTTTAGCCACCTGGGGCGCAGGAATAACATGCACCTGATAGCGATTATTTTTTTTCAGACGCCGAGAACGGGTAATAACCACCTCGGTCTGCACCTGATAATTATTTTTCAACATATGCAGCACGCGTCTTTCTAAAGCTTCATTTTCTGTGTAAAAGTGGATGCCCACTTTTAAACCGCGAATAACAATTGCACCACTCATGCGCAAAAGACCTAAAAGCTCCGCCTTATCACCAGCGGCATCATTGGTCTCAACACGGGACAATTCATTTTTAACATCATTAGAAAAAGACATGGGCCTCCTCCTTTCTGTTGGTTAATTCTTATTGTTGCTCCTCCTGCTGCTTCATCTTGCGCATACCCTGCCGCATGAAGAAGTAGTCAAAGAATTGCATGCCACGACCAAAAAGACGCAGGCGATAAATTAAGGCAATTAGCACCCTTGCCAGCTTGCGAGGGTCATGGCGCACT
>CAMFZA010000024.1 GCA_946002345.1 uncultured Phascolarctobacterium sp.
GAGCGTTTGACTACGAATCAAAAGGTCGCAGGTTCGAGTCCTGCTGAGGTCACCAAATTTGTTTGTTTAGGCTCGCACTGAGAAGTGTGAGTTTTTTATTTTCTCCAACATACATCGAGCAAAAACACCAAAACTTAGATATCTACTCACGTCACATGATGCGAGTTTTTTTGTTTTTCACAATGTACATCGAGCAAAAATACAAAAGCTCGCTTCTGCCTACAATACAGAAGCGAGTTTATTTTTTCTTGGTGATCCTGAGAGAAGCCAACCGACCCGCACGGTTCCGCAAGGAACCGGTAAGCTTGCACAGTATATTCTGTTCATAAATGAAAATGGTGCGCCTGGGAGGAAGCCAACCGACCCGCACGGTTCCGTAAGGAACCGGTAAGCTTGCACAGCATATTCTGTTCAT
The DNA here is from genome assembly GCA_946002345.1 of uncultured Phascolarctobacterium sp. Taxonomy (GTDB): domain Bacteria; phylum Bacillota; class Negativicutes; order Acidaminococcales; family Acidaminococcaceae; genus Phascolarctobacterium_A. The sequence goes on from CAMFZA010000024.1 coordinate 416, forward strand.
AAATGAAAATGGTGCGCCTGAGAGGAATCGAACCTCCGCACATGGTTCCGGAGACCATTGCTCTATCCACTGAGCTACAGGCGCGTTTTTACCTAGCTATTATAACACAAGCAGGAAATTTATGCAAAGCTTTCTGCTATTTTTTGTAAGTTACCTGTTTCTATGCTACAATAAAAGTGCTATAATATAGTACTGATTTAAGTGTGAAAGGATTGTACAATGATTACCATTCGAGATAAAGTACGCTTTGTGGAAACTGATATGATGGGTGTTGTGCACCATGCCAATTATCTGCGCTGGTTTGAGATGGGCCGGGTAGCCTATTTACGAGCCTGTGGCATTACCCTAGGCGAGCTCATGGATGCCGGCGTGATTTTTCCCATTACAGAGGTCAATGCTACCTATAAGAATTCCTGCACCTTTGATGATGACTTTGAAGTACAGGTGCGCATGAGCGCCTTTAATAAGGCGAAGATGGAGTTTGATTATAAGATAATCCGTTTGCGTGATGGTGCTTTAGCCGTGGAGGGACACACCCGCAACGTATTTACGGACAAGGAGGGGCATATTATTCGCTTAGAGCCCCGTTGGTTTGATAAAATTCAGAAGGTATATGCGGCTGAAAAGGCTGCGAAGGAGTGAGAGTATGGAAAAGTATGAAATAGTACCAGTGCCTACCAGAATTTTAACCCACCACGATAATATTTGTTATGCAATTTTGGAATTTGGCAAGGATAAAATCGGTCCCAATGATGTTGTGTGTGGGGGGGTAAGCGTGGTTGCCATTAGCCAAGGTCGTGCCATGCGCTGCGAAGAGTTTCACCCCGGCTTTTTAGCCAAAACCTTAAGCCATTTATTCCCTTCCAAGGGCAGCATCTCCAGCTGGTACAGCATGCAGGCCCTGATTGACGCGGAAGGCGGTATGCGCGTTTTGTATGCTGTTATTTGCGGTTTTGCTGCTAAATGCGTGGGCATCAGCGGCACCTTCTATCGCCTGGCTGGGGAACAGGCCCGTTTAATCGACGATATTACTGGCACCATGCCCCCCTATGACAAGCATGTAGTTTATGGACCGGCTAATCCGGCCAAGGTAGCCGAAGAGATTACTAAAGCCTGCGGCTGCTATGGCGCTGCAATTGCAGACGTCAATGACTTAAAGCGCAGCGCTGTGTTGGGCGTTTCCAAGGGTGTGGATGCGGACAAGGTTGCCGAAATCCTCATTGATAACCCCTTTGGCAATGGCAGCGAAAAAACCCCCATTTGTATCATCAAAAATTATCATCGGGCCTAAGGAGGAAGCAAAATGTTAGTTACAATTCTTGGAATTCTTGTGGCCCTGGTGATTTTGGGCTGTGCTGTGGTTGCTTTATATATCGCTATGCAGGGCGATGCCGAAATTCGCCTGCTCACCAAAAAGCGTACCGAAGCAGTGAAGGTCAGTGAGCAAGGTGATAGATTGGATTTCCAACTGGAAGTACCCTTTGACAATATTGGCAAGCAGGAGGGCACCATCCTAGATACATACATGCGTATTTATCTCCCTCAGGAGCAATATGAGGATGTGCTGCTGCGTGGCAAGGTAAATCTTGAAGGCGTGCTCCGTGACGATGATTACTTTGAAGCGCTGCTCGTACCCGCCGGCACTGGCAAAAAGCTGGTGTTGCGCTTCGAGGCCTATGCAAAGAATGGCAAAACACTTAAGGAAGCCTTGGGCAATGTGCCCGATGTGGACGTAGCACTGTTTGCGGATTGCCGTGGCAGACGAGAGCTGTACACTGTGAAGGAATATTTTACCTTGACTGCTGAAGAAATGCGCGCCCTTGTAAAATAAAAATTAGCTCATCTCCAAACGCGGAGATGAGCTTTTTTATTGGATGATATTTAGGTTATAGGCATAACGTTGTACATTTAAAAAGTACAAAAGTAGTAAATATTTATCCTACCTAAAACGCTATAGGGAGATGCGTTTGCTGCTCAAAGCCTCCTGCATGACCTGCAAAAGCATTTCCACATTCAACGGCTTCGCCACATGTCCGTCCATACCTTCGTTCAAAGCCCTTTGCTTGTCCTCCTGGAAGGCATTGGCCGTCATGGCGATTATGGGCACCTGCGCCAGCTCCTTGTTCTCAAACTGGCGAATAGCTCTAGTGGCCTCATAACCATTCATCACAGGCATCTGGATATCCATCAAAATCACATCATAGCGCTTTGCGCTGGCCTTGGTCACAGCCACCTGACCATTTTCCGCAGTATCCACCACCATTCCTGCCTTCGTAAGCACAATCTGGGCAATTTCCATGTTTAGCTCGTTGTCCTCAACTAGCAAAACCTCTTTGCCCGCCAAAGTCTGCACAGATGGCCGCTTATCTAGAGAATTGTCGTTAATAGCTGCGTCAGGCAAAAGCTTCAAGGTAAAGTACAAGGAATAAGTTGTACCCTTGCCCACCTGGCTTTCGCATTCAATGCGTCCCGCCAGCATATCCACCAAGCGCTTCACAATGGCGAGTCCCAAGCCTGTGCCCTCAGTACGGGTCACAGTGCTGGTACGTTCCCGTTCAAACAGCTGGTACTGCACCTTTTGGAACTCCTCGCTCATGCCGATGCCCGTATCGCTCACCTGAATGCGGTACACTGCTTGCTCCGCCTGTGTTTCCAGCTGCTCAATACGCACTGCCACCTTGCCACCGGCAGGAGTAAATTTTTGTGCATTGGCAATTAAATTAACGCAAATAGCCTGCATGTGTTGGCTATCGGCCTCCACCAGACGATTTTTTATGGTGCAAAGGACGCTAAAGTCCAGCTGCTTGTCCTCCATGGATTGCTTAAAGAGCATTTCCAGTTCCCGAGCAAACTGCTGTAAATTCACCTTTTCCAGCACAGGACGCAGAGTGCCACTTTCGATACGCGAAATATTCAAAACTTCATTGATTAGCTTCAGCAATAAATCGCCTGCCAAGCCAATTTTGCGCAGGCAGTCCTGAATCTGGTGCATATCCTTGCTTCCCTTAGCAATATCGGTAAAGCCTAAAATAGCATTCATCGGTGTACGGATATCGTGGCTCATGCTAAAGAGAAATCTTGTTTTAGCCTCATTTGCTACATTAGCCTTTGCCAGTGCAGTCTCAAGCTGTTGCTTATGCTCCTGCTCCTTATATCTGCCCGTAGCAAATTGCCAGTAGCCAATAGTTAGCAAAATGCTGATGAGCATAGCAAAACCAAGATAAGCTTCTTGAATAACCGGCGCTATCCAACCACCGGCAACTTCAATGTCAACATACCATAAATCATTGGGCATGGGGCAACTAACCTGAATGGCTTTATCCGACACTGGCTGCTCCGAAGCTGCTATATTAGCTTTCTGTCCGGCATAAGGATCCTTATGCCAAATACTATAATGGTAGCCACTCTTCTCCAAATGCTGCAAATTGACCTCATCAACAAATGCTTCCCAATCGATTACGACCACAGCAAAACCCCAAAACTCGTTTTTACCCATGCTATTTTGTACGTAAATTGGATCTAAGAGCAACGCACCTATGCCACCCTGCACCAAAGAAAAGGGCCCTGCAATGGTATACTTACCCGTTTTACGTGCAATACTGGCTTCAAAGCTCCTTTTTTCGGCGGTCAGCAGATTCAGCCCCAGCACGTGCTTATTGCCCTTTAATGGATAAACATAGTCAATAGTACCATCCTTCGCCAGCTCGATACATTGGATAACACCATTGTTATCCATAATGGAGGGAGCAAGCATGGGAAAGGCCGCAGCGGTTGCCTCTTCACCATGTAGGAGCAAATAATTCTTTAAAAAATCGGCAGCACTAAGATATTTTTCTATTTTTGATTCAAAATGTAGAGCCGTTGTTTGGGCAGTGTGCTGCACCAACTGCTTTTCCTTGGCTATGCGCTCTTTAACAAAATAGTTTGCTAATCTTTGTGTCAAGATAAAGCTGCTAAACAATACAAAAACTGTCCACAGGATGCATTTATTAAAAGTTTTTTTGGTCATGAATACACCTTCTACCTTAGAAGAAATCTTCTACTGCTAGAAACAATAGTACTTATAAGATATATTATACCACAAGAATACTTAATAATAAACTGTTGCAAATAAGAAAACGCCTCTGAATTGCTACAGAAAGAATTTTCTGCAGTCCTTGAGGCGTTATTCTTCATACACAATGTCAGTTTTTATGGTTTTGCTGCTCCTGCAGCTGTCTGGTGAGCTCTGCCACCTGCTTTTCTGCATCACGAAGCTTGCTTTCCGTCCGTTTATTCCGCGCAGTAAAAAGCACCACAACCAAAACTAAGCATAAGCCCATAAGAGTGATGATGCTCGTAACCAAAAACACCTTATTCTGCCACCCCGTTCCCTGTGCTTTTGCAGCTGTAGGCCGAACTAAACTAGCTGGTTCAGCAAAGCTCTTCATGGAACTATTCAAAACATCCCTGGAAACTAGCGTAATAGAACGCTCCAAAATGCTGTGCAGCCTTGGATTATCATTCCGTACTGCCAAGGAAAGGTCCATGGACCCACTCAAGGCCGTGGTCTGCAGCTGGCTCAGTTCCTGCGCTCCTATGATATGCTTAATGCCATAGCTATTAAAAATGGCGCAATCCACATCACCCCGTTTGACCGCATCCACGCAAGCGCGGTCAGACTTATACTGCTTGATCTGCCAATGAGGGTAATGCTTTTCAAGATAAATACGCTTATTAAGCTTCGCCCCGGATAGGGCTACAGTATTATCTCGTTTTTCGTCGAAGGATGCACCACGAGACAAAGCCACTACATCACAGTTAAACAGGCTTTGTGTTACTAAAAGGCCCTGCTGCTCGGCCTGCTTGGCATCGGTGTACAGGGGAAAAACACAATCTACCTCACCCCGCTGCAACGCAGCCAGCTCTGCCTCTATGGAAGGATAGGCATAGGGCGCAAACTCTAGCTGCTCGTTGCCAAAGCAAGTCTTCGCCCGCTCCACATAGGTAGCCAAGGAGCCCACCAGCTCACCTGTTGCCGGGTCACGAGCGCAGTTGCCCAGCAAATTACTGATGTAGCCCATGCGTATTTTGCCATGGTTGTGCAGCCATCGCAAATCGTTAGAGGTGAGCATTCTTTGCGAGTCAAAAGTTGCATCATGACTTTGTACCTGAGCCATGCCTATCGAACAGCAGAACAGACTCAATATTGCAACAACAAAGCATCCAAACAAAAAGTGCCAACCAAAAGAATGAGCTTTTCCAATTTGCATACCTAGTCCCTCCCGAGCTTTAATCACAGAAGCAACATACACAATTCAGCGATCAGTAACCACAAACCAGTTTGGTAATCCAACAATATTTTGTTAAGCAAATCATATTTTATTTCACTTTAATTATAGCACCATTCCCTATAAAGATGCAAGAATTCTTGGGCCAAAATCAATTCTCCCTTCAGCATAAACTATTAAATTCACACAAAACTTACAGAAGCATCACATTTTGTTCCACTGCTCTGGCTAAGCAGTTCTATACCATATTTTTTTGACAATAGCCACTAGAAAAGCTTTACCACAAGCCTAGCACGTGCTGCATGATGAGGCTCACTACAGTAATGCCAACCCAGCAGCAGAAGCCCATCAAAATAGGTTTGCCACCAGTTTTAATCAGCTTCACAATGTTGGTATTGAGACCAATGGCGCACATGGACAGCACGATGAAGAATTTGCTCAAGGTCTTCAAAGGATTAAAGGCTTCGATAGCTACACCCATGTTCAAAGCGACGGTGGTGATGACGGAAGCCAGCACAAAGTAGATAATGAAAAAGGGGAAAACGCTTTTGATGCTATAGCTGTTGCCTTCAACACCAGCGGTATTTTTCACATTTTTTGTAGTCAAATAAGCCAACACCATGGTAATGGGGATAATGGCCAAGGTACGAGTAAGCTTTACAGTAACAGCCTTGTCCAGGGTAGCAGAGCCCAGATTATGCATGGAATCCCAGGTGGCGGCGCAGGCAGTTACGGAAGAGGTGTCGTTAACAGCAGTACCGGCAAAAATACCAAAGGCTTCGCCACTGCCGGTGGAAAAGCCTACCAGCATGCCCAAGGTGGGAAACACCAGCGCTGCCACCATGTTGAAGAAAAAGATTACAGAAATTGATTGAGCAACCTCTTCATCATCAGCCTTGATGACGGGGGCGGTGGCGGCAATAGCAGAGCCGCCGCAAATAGAGGAGCCAACGCCTACCAGAGTAGAAATTTTCGTAGGCATACCCATCCAGTGATGCATGGCCCAGGCAATCACAAGGGATGTGGCAATGGTACTGATGATAATGGGCAGGGATTGGACGCCGGTTTGCAGCACAACTGTTAGATTCAAACCAAAGCCGAGCAGGATAACGGCATATTGCAAAATCTTTTTAGAAACATAATTGATGCCGGGTTGCAAGTTAGTTTTATCATGAATGAACAGAGTAATGAGCATGCCGGCAATGATGGCAAAAACTGGCCCACCAATTAAGGGAAACATTTTCCCTAGAAACCAGCAAGGAGTGGAAATAATAAGGCACAGGAGCATGCCCTTCCAATTTTTTTCTATAAATTGCATTTTTGAGAACCTCTTTCCTTTACATAAGATTGTTTTATGATAGCACATTATGAGCTGACTAGCAATGTTTTTTGGACAAGAATTGTGTCCCTTTCTTCTGGGACATAAGATGATAATGAAGTGTGTATACTTGTAGAAAAGTGAGCAAAAAATACAAGAGTATGATACAATAAGCTTATTACTGAAATTTTTAGTGGAAAAATCTTCGAAAAAGCAGAAGGGGGACAAGCTAATGGAATACAATAAAGTTTCTCAAGAAATAATTGCCAAGCTACAGGCCTTGGTGGGGCCACAAAATGTGCTGACCGAAGGGGAGCAAATGGAGATTTATGCTCATGATGAGGTTACCGACCCGGCCTATCATCATATGCCCGAAGCCGTTGTCTTTGCTGAAAATGCTCAGCAAGTGGCTGCCGTAGTAAAATTGGCCAACGAGCATCACTTCCCCGTGGTACCCCGTGGTGCTGGCACTGGTTTGGCATGTGGCGCTGTACCTGTTTATGGCGGCGTGGTGCTGTCCTTAGAAAAAATGAATAAAATTTTGGAAATAAATGTGGATGCCATGTATGCTGTGGTGGAGCCCGGTGTGCGTACCTCTGATTTGCAGGCTGCGGCGGAAGCCCAGGGTGCCTTTTATGCAGGGGACCCCTGTAGCGGTGATTCCTGCTTCATCGGTGGCAATGTGGCTACTAATGCCGGTGGCAACCGGGCTGTAAAATACGGCACCACTCGTCATCAGGTTTACGCTGTGGAGGTTGTTAATCCCACCGGTAAGATTGTCAATCTGGGTGCACGCCTGCAAAAGCAGACCACAGGCTATTGTCTGGAGCAGCTGGTAATTGGCTCTGAGGGTACCTTGGGCATTATTACTAAAATCACCGTCAAGCTGCTACCGATTCCCAAGCACAGCATGGACCTGTTAGCTGTATTCGAATCTGCAGAAGCTGCCATTGGCACCGTAAACAAGATTATTATGGGTGGCATCACTCCTACCTGCGTGGAATATATGGACAATATCACCATTAAATCCGTAGAAAGATACTTGGGTAACAATTTACAGGGTAGCGAAAAGTGCAACTATCTTATTGTGGAGGTTGAAGGCACCAGCGAGGATGATTTGGATGAAAAAGCCTGCACCCTAGATGAAATTTGCTCTGAAAACGGTGCTTCCGATGTGCTTGTAGCGGAGCACGCCAAGATTTGGCAGGCGCGTAAGGCCTTTGCCGAGGCAGTGCGGGCAGAAAGCCTAATCGTCTGCAAGGAAGATGTGGTATGCCCTGTGGACCAAGAGCCTGCGCTGTTGGCAGAAATTTTGCGTCTGGCTGAAAAGTATCAGCTGGTGACCCGTATTGCCAGCCATGCCGGCGATGGCAATATCCATTTGAATATTTTGAAGATGCCGGAAGAAAGCTATGAGGACTGGGATGCTCGTGTTAAAGAAAACCAACAAGAGCTGTACGCCTTCATTTATGCCCATGGTGGTCGTCTTAGCGGCGAGCACGGCATTGGTTACAAGCGTAAGCATTTAATGGAAGAGTTTACCAATCCAGATGAACTGGAAATGATGCGCGCTATTAAAAAGGCTTTGGACCCCAATAATATTTTAAATCCTGGTAAGATTTTTGATGTGGAATGAGCCGTAAGGCTAAAATAAAAAGGAAATGGGTGAATTTAGATGAAAGAAATTTATGATTTGGCGGCAGAATACCATTCTGCTGGTAACAACTGTGTAGAATCCGTAGTAAAGGCTTGTAATAAGGGCTTGCAGCTGAACCTGCCTGATGAAGCAATCCGCATGATTAGTGGCATGGGCGGTGGCATTGGTCGCAGCGGCTGTGTGTGTGGCGCGTTGAGCGGCTCCGCCATGATTATTAGCTCTTTGGTAGGTCGTTTAGACCCCAGTGAAAAGCACCAGACCGAGGTTTACAAGTATACTCATGAATTTTATGAGCGTTTCTACAATCATTTTGGCTCTGCCTGCTGCTCTCAATTGAACAAGCTGTCCTTTGGTACTCCGGAATATCGCACCAAATGCATCAAGATTTCCGCCGAAGCTGCGGATATGGTGTCCGACTATATCACGGAAAAGGGACTTTTGGAATTCAAAAAATAATGCTACCTAAAGCAAAACCCTGCCTCTCAAGATAAGGAGAAGCAGGGTCTTTTTATATTCTATTAACATTTAGGTCTGAGCTCCGGCGGCAGCATGGGGCAAGCGTCGTGAATGGATTCGCTCACGGGGTTTACATGCACCATGCAGTGCTTAACGAGCGGGAAATTAGCTTCAATAGCAGTGTGCACGGTTTCGGCAATGGTGTGCGCCTGTAAAAGCGTCAAATCGTCCTTCACGCTGATTTCTACATCCACATAAATGCGACTGCCAAACATGCGGGTATACAGACTATCCATATGCTCCACACCGGGAACTCGCTCGATGAGATCTTCCAGCTTTTTGCTAGTCTCCTCGTCGCAAGAGTGGTCCACCATTTTATCCATAGCATCCTTAAAAACTTCATAAGCAGCCTGCAAAATCATCAGGCAAATAATCAAGCTAGCTACGGGGTCCAGCACAGGATAGCCCATGCGTGCACCCAAAATGCCCACAAAGGAGCCAATAGAGGATAGCGCATCACTACGATGATGCCAAGCATCTGCCATCAAGGCGCCGGAATTAATCTTTTGTGCCGCATTGCGCGTATACCAGAACATGCCCTCCTTCACGACGATGGAAAGAACTGCTGCCCACAAAGCGAGCTGACCGGGGATAACCAAATCAGCGGCATCGGTGTGGAAAATCTTTTCGTAGCCGCTATAACCGATGCCCAACGCAACTAACGTGAGCATGCAAGCCAAAATAATGGCTGCCACGCACTCCATGCGCTCATGACCATATTGATGCTCGTCATCAGAAGCCTTATTGGACAATTTTACGCCCGCCATAACAACAAAGGTGCTGAACACGTCGGAAGCTGAGTGAACACCGTCGGAAATCATGGCTGCAGATTGGGCCATAAAGCCTGCGGCCAGCTTAGCCAAGCTTAGCACCAGGTTAGCCACGATGCTGTTTAAGGAAACAATCATGGCAATGCGTTCTTCTTCATTTGCATACTTCATTAATAAAACCTCCTCTAAATCTTTGCTCTGCAGACACGATAGAAAAAGCGCCTGCGGAATAGTAATTAACTGTCCCGCAGACGCCTAATTCTAGTCTGCTGCCCAAGGGGCCCGGCTGCAAAAACCTATTAGAGGTTGACCGCCTGATCAGTTTGTACTGTAGTTGAATAATCGCAGTGCAAAGAGATTATCGTTAGTATAAGCGGTTAGAGCAGCTTTGTCAACACTTTTTTATTCTTCTGGAGAAATTCTTACACAGGAAGCTGTCACTGCTCTATGCCAACCATGTAGCAGCTTCACCCGCTTTTCCTCCTCCATATTGGGCGCAAAGGTCTTCGCAATTTCATGATTCTGCTTAATGATATCTTTGCTTTCCCAATAGCCAACGGCCAGCCCTGCCAAATAAGCTGCACCCATGGCAGTGGTTTCAATAGTGCTGGGACGAGCCACCTTAGCATTCATAATATCCGCCTGAAACTGCATCAGGAAATTATTAGCACAGGCACCGCCATCAACCTGCAGTGATGCCAGCTTAATACCGCTGTCCTCCTGCATGGCCTGGAGCACATCATTCACCTGATACGCAATGGATTCCAGTGTTGCACGCACAATATGATTGCGGTTAACGCCACGAGTTAAGCCAACGATGGCACCACGAGCATATTGGTTCCAATGGGGTGCACCCAGACCCACAAAGGCGGGCACCATGTAACAGCCATTGGTATCCTCTACGGCGGTGGCCATGGCCTCGGATTCGGCGGAGGTGCGGATAATGCCCAGCTGGTCCCTTAACCATTGCACAGCTGCGCCAGCCACGAAAATTGAGCCCTCCAAGGCATATTCCACCTTACCATCCACGCCCCAGGCGATGGTGGTTACTAGACCATTTTTAGAAGCCACGGGCTTGTCACCCGTATTCATCAACAGAAAGCCACCCGTGCCATAGGTGTTTTTGGCCTCGCCGGGAGCAAAGCAGGTTTGGCCAAACAAAGCACATTGCTGGTCACCGGCAGCACCGGAAATTGGAATTTGGTACTCAAAAAGCTTAGCATCGGTTTGACCATAAACACAGCTGGAGGGCTTCACCTCAGGCAGCATGTTCTTGGGCACACCCAAAATGGTGAGGATTTCCTCATCCCATTGTAGCTCATGAATATTATACATCAAGGTACGAGAAGCATTGGAGTAATCGGTTACATGCACCTTGCCACCGGTAAGCTTCCAAATAATCCAGGTGTCAATAGTGCCAAAAAGCAGGCGGCCTGCATCAGCCTTTTCCCGCACACCGGGAACATTCTCCAAAATCCAGTGCAGCTTGGTGCCTGAAAAATAAGCATCCAAAACAAGACCGGTTTTTTCCCGGAACATTTGAGAATAGCCCTTCATCTTCAGCAAATCACAATATTCGGCGGTACGGCGGCACTGCCACACGATGGCCTTATACACAGGACGACCGGTCACCTTATCCCACACCACGGTGGTTTCACGTTGATTGGTAATGCCAATGCCGGCAATATCTGCAGGAGTAACATTGAACTTACTCATGGCCTCATACATCAAGCCTAATTGGGTAGCCCAAATTTCCTCTGCGTCATGCTCTACCCAGCCAGGCTGGGGAAAATATTGAGTAAACTCCTTTTGAGCCACGCTGCAGATTTCACCCTCATGATTAAAGAGGATGGCACGGCAGCTGGTGGTGCCCAAATCCAGGGCCATAATATATTTATTATTCATGTGTTCACGTCCTTTTTAGAGGTTAGGCAGGAACATAATCAGACCCGGCCAATAGGTTACAATAAGCAAGGTAATCAGAAGTGCAATAATAAAGGGCAGGCACTCCTTCATAAAATGCCCCAAGGGAGTTTCCGTAATAGCGCACACAGTAAACATCATGGAGCCAAAGGGCGGTGTCAAGCCACCAATCATAATGTTAACGATGCAAATGATACCAAAATGCACCGGGTCCACGCCCAACTGCTTCACAACGGGCACCAGCAAGGGTGAGAGAATAATCAAAGCCGCGCCACCCTCCAGGAACATGCCCAAAACCAGCAGCAGCACATTGATTAAAGCCAGCATTACATAGGGATTGCGGGTGAAGTCCAGCATACCGGTGGTGATGGCCTGAGGAATGCGCTCCCAATTCATATAGTAGCCAAAGAAGGAGGCAGCTACGATAATCAGAGTTACTGAGGAGGTACCAAAAATGGTCTCCTTCATAATGGGCCATACATGCTCCCATTTTAAGCGTCGATAAATAATAGCACCGACAAAGATGCAATATACTACAGCTACGGCACCTGCTTCAGAAGGGGTAAACATGCCCATGCGCAGGCCAGCAATAATGCCAAAGGGGAAGAGCAAAGCCCAAATGGAGTCCTTAAGCTGGGCAAAGATTTCACCCAGGGTTGCTCTGCGTTCACGGGTAGCCTTGTAGCCACGCTTTTTAGAAATAAAATGCACGGTTAGCATTAAGGCCACAGCCATCAAAACACCGGGCACATAGCCAGCAATAAACATCTTCGTTACGGATACATTGGCAATTAAGGCGTAAATAATCAAGTTAATACCAGGAGGTATAACCGGCGTTACTGCAGAGGAAGCAGCAGTAATAGCCGCAGCAAAGCCCTTGCTATATCCGCGCAATAGCATATCCCGCC
>CAMFZA010000025.1 GCA_946002345.1 uncultured Phascolarctobacterium sp.
CGGCGGCAAGCTGGTGCAGCTGCCGGGAGGCGTCACTGCACGTTATGTAAAGAAACAGCTTATTTTGGAAAAACAATAAAGGAGCCTTTATCATGCATAATGATATTAAACAAGTATTATTGACTAAAGAACAAATTGCTAAGCGCGTGGAGGAAATGGGCAAGCAAATTACTGCTGACTATGAGGGCAAGGATTTGATCGTGGTAGTGCTCTTAAAGGGTGCCGCTTGGTTTGCCACCGATTTGACCCGTGCCATCGATTTGCCCCTGCGTGTAGATTTTATGGTTGCTTCTTCCTATGGCATTGGTACCAGCACTACCGGTAATGTGAAGGTAAAGCTGGATGTGAGCGAAAATATTGCTGGCAAGCATGTGCTTTTGATTGACGATATTATCGACAGTGGCGTAACCTTCGCTGCTATTAGCGACATGCTGCGCCAGAATAAGCCCGCTTCCCTAAAGACGGTGGCCCTGTGTGATAAGGCAGAGCGTCGCATCAATGGCATGGAGGCCGATTATGTGGGCTTCAAGATTCCTGATGAATTCGTTGTGGGTTTTGGCCTTGACTATGCTGGGGATTATCGCAATCTGCCTTATATTGGGGTATTAAAGCCTGCCGTTTACGCAAGAAAATAAAAAGTTTGTAAAAATGGTTGCTAGATGTCACTTCCTATAATATAATAAAATATTATCGATTAAGTGGAAGGAGGATACGTGCTTGAATAAATTTTTTAAGAACGTACTTTTTTATCTGCTGATAATCATGGTAATTATCTGGATGTTTGATTTCTATACAGAAAAGGGAGCCAAGCCCACTGAAATTAGCTACACCAGCTTTATGCAGCATGTGCAGGCCGATGAAATCAAGCAGGTTAAGATTGTTGATAATGTTATCAGTGGTAAATTAAAGGATGGCAAAGAATTTTCTACTGTAGCGCCCAATGATAGCAAGCTGGTAGAAAAATTAGAGCAAAAGAATGTGGACATCAAGGCCGAGCTGCCGCCTCAGCCGCCCTGGTGGATGAGCATTTTAAGCAGTTTGTTGCCCATGCTGATTATTGTGGGCTTGTGGTTCATGCTAATGAACCAAGGCGGTGCCGGTGGTGGCAAGGTGATGAACTTTGGCAAGAGCCGTGCCCGTCGCTATGATGAGGACAAGATGAAGATTACCTTCAAGGATGTTGCTGGCGCCGAAGAGGCCAAGCAGGAGCTGGAGGAGGTAGTAGAATTCTTAAAGAGTCCTCAAAAATACAATGAGCTGGGTGCCAAGATTCCCAAGGGTGTGCTGCTGGTGGGCCCTCCGGGTACTGGTAAAACCCTGCTGGCCAAGGCTGTGGCCGGTGAAGCAGGCGTGCCCTTCTTCAGTATTTCTGGCTCTGACTTTGTGGAAATGTTTGTGGGCGTGGGTGCTTCCCGCGTGCGCGACCTGTTTGACCAAGCGAAAAAGAGCGCTCCCTGCATTGTATTTATTGACGAAATTGATGCAGTGGGACGTCAACGTGGTGCTGGTTTGGGTGGTGGCCATGACGAGCGTGAGCAAACCCTGAACCAATTGTTGGTAGAGATGGATGGCTTCAGTGCTAATGAGGGCATCATTATGATTGCCGCTACCAATAGACCGGATATTCTGGACCCGGCTCTGCTGCGCCCTGGTCGCTTTGACCGCCAAATCGTGGTGGATCGTCCTGATATTAAGGGTCGTACCGAAATTTTGAAGGTACATTGCAAGGGCAAGCCCGTGGGTCAGGATGTTTCCCTGGATGTTATTGCCCAACGCACCCCCGGCTTTACCGGTGCAGATTTGTCCAATTTGGTGAATGAGGCCGCCCTTTTGACAGCGCGCCGTGACAAAAAGGTTATCAATATGCCGGAGATGGAAGAGGCTGCTGAACGTGTCATCATGGGCCCCGAGCGCAAGAGTCGCGTTATCAGTGACAAGGAAAAACGCCTTACCGCTTATCACGAGGGTGGTCACACCATCGTGGGCATGCTCTTGGAGCACACCGACCCTGTACACAAGGTTACCATTATCCCGCGCGGTCGTGCCGGTGGCTATACTCTGAGTCTGCCTAAGGAGGACAAGTACTATGCAACTCGCAGCGAAATGCTGGATGAACTTAAGGTGCTCCTGGGTGGTCGTGTAGCCGAAGCCATAGTGCTGAAGGAAATTTCCAGTGGTGCTAGCAATGATTTGCAGCGTGCAACCCAATTGGCACGCCAAATGATTTGTGAATACGGCATGAGCGAGAATATTGGACCTGTAACCTTTGGCCATCGTCAGGACCAAGTTTTCCTGGGCCGTGATATTGCTCGGGACAAGGATTACAGTGAAGAGGTGGCTGCAGAAATCGATAAGGAAGTACGTGCCTTCATCGAGGATGCGTATGCCGCTACTGAAAAGCTGCTCAGCGATAATCTGGATAAGCTCCATGTGATTGCTCAGGCTTTGATTGAACGAGAAACCTTGGACGAGGAAGAAATCAATCAGCTGGTAAAATATGGACATATTTTAAGTGCGGAAGAAAAGCTGTACCTGGTACAAAAGTCCGTAGCTGAGGAAGAGGCTGCTAACACAGCTGCTCCTGTTGATACCATCAGCGCTTCTGCTGACGCTCCTGCAGAGCCTCCTCAAGCATAAGCTACTGCGCTGGTATGGTGCCAGCAATAAAAATGCGCCCGTAGTGCTTACTACGGGCGCTTTTCTTTTTCTTGAAATAGCAAGAAAAATGCTAATAAAAAGCAAATTAAAGCATTTTACTTATTTTCGATTTGCCTTTATAATGATTAAAATGGGATATTTAGGGGGATGGAAATATGAAAAAACATACTTTGCTGAATACATTAGCGGGACCAATTCTGTTCTTTGTGGTCTTAGGTGTTTTAATTCAGCTAATTAGCTTTAAGCAGGCTGCCGCTATTGCTACTATTTGTTGGATGGGGCTGTGGTGGGTACTGCGCCCAGTGAATATTGCCGTAACAGCGCTGCTGCCCATACCCATCAATGCTTTTTTTGGTATGGTGCCCATGGATGGCATTATCAGCAAATATTTTTCGGAAATCGTGGTGCTATTGGTGGGCAGTGATTTAATCAGCTTGGTTTGGGAAAAGACCCATCTCGATAAGCGCCTTGCGATAAAGAGTTTGTGTGGCATTGGCACTTCCATGCGCCAGCAAATTACCGTCTGGCTGGTAGCTTCAACTGTCCTTTCCATTTTTTTGCCCAATGTGGTCGTGGTAATGATTTTGGTGCCCGTGGCTGTGAGTATGCTTAAGTTCCTAGGACAGGAAAACATTACTAATAACCCCATCGCTACACCGATTTTATTAGCCCTAGTTTGGGGCGCAGGCTTTGGCGGCTTTGGCTCTCCCTTGGGAGGCGCTTCTAACCTGGTTGCTATCAGCTATCTGGAGAAGTTAACCGGGCAAGAGTTTATGTATGTGGATTGGATTATCCGTTTTTTGCCATTGCTCTTTATCTTGTTGCTCTTTATTTTGGCTTTTCTCCTGCGTTTGCCCTTGCCGGTGGACCATCTGGAGGGCGGCAAGGAATATTTCCGTTCCGTTTATGCTGAACTGGGCCCCATGAAAAAGGGCGAAAAGCTGGGCCTGTGGCTCTTTGCCTTGGCCACGATTTTAGCCTTTATTCGCCCCTTATATGTGGAATATCTGCCGTTGATGAAGCCTGCTTATGTGTTCTTCTTTTTTGGCATGCTCACCTTTGTTTTGCGTGACGAAAAGGAGCAGCTTTTACTCACCTGGAACGAGGCAGAAAAGGGCATCATGTGGGGTATGATTTTTCTGTTTTCCGGTGGCCTAGCCTTGGGCAAGCTGATTACGGATACTGGTGCGGCAACAGAAATCGCCAAGGTCATTACGCTGCTTCCCTTGAGTGGAGGGGTGGAGACCATGTTTAGCCTTACTCTGTTTGCCACCTTCCTGACGGAAATTAGCAGTAACACCGCGGCTGCCTCCATTGCTATTCCTGTTTTACATAGCTTTTCCTCTGAATTAGGTGTAAATCCGGTGCCCTATATTTTGACAACCATAGTGGCCGTAAACTGTGCCTTTATCCTGCCCGTTAGCACCCGTGCCGTGGGCGTTACCTATGGCCTTAGTCCTGATGACCTGATGAAGCATGGGGTGTGCCTATCCGTGCTCTGCATGCTGTTGGTCAGCGCTTTAGGATATGTTTGCATGCAATTTTGGCCGCTTTTCAATCATATTTAAGCATCATCATGACCTCCTTCTTCCCCTTGCCTGACTGTGTCGGTAGGGGGAGTTTTCTTGTAGGGGTTAATAAGTGCTTGACTTTTGGGTAACCTAGTGATAACCTTTCAGATAGATAGAGGTTAACCAAGTGTTGGTTCAAGAAATATAAAAGAGTATTTTACATACAATGGGAGGCAAAAAACATGCGTAAGCGTATTTTGGATTTGTTGCGTAATAGTGGAGGAGAGCCTGTGAGTGGCGAGGAGATATCCCGTCAGCTGGAGGTTTCGCGGACTGCTATTTGGAAGCACATTCAAACCTTAAAAAATGAAGGCTATGATTTTATGGTAGGTGATGATTTCGGTGGGGTTTGGATATTTGGGTATTTATTGTTGGTTGCGCCTAATCGCCTGTTCCCCCAGGAGATCTTGTCCCGTTTGCAGACAAAGTGGTTAGGTCACAATATTTGCTATCGTGATAGCGTGGACTCCAGCAATAATTTGGCCAAGGCCTTGGCCAATGAGGGCTGCGAAAATGGTCTGGTGGTGGTAGCCGAGGAGCAGGGCGCAGGCAAGGGTCGCTTGTCCAGAGGTTGGATTTCTCCTTACGCTAAGGGAATTTGGTTCAGCGTGGTTTTAAAGCCGCCCTTTTTACCGCAGGAGGCATCCAAGTGCACTCTTTTGGCAGCGGTAGCTGTAGTCAAGGCTATTAATAAAATTGCTGGCGTACAGGCTGCTATTAAATGGCCTAACGATATTTTGCTGTTGGGACGCAAGCTGGTGGGTATTCTGACCGAGATGAATGCGGAGTTTGGGCATATAAACTATGTGGTTATTGGTACTGGCATCAACACCAATGCAACTCCCGATGATTATCCTGAAGAGGTAAAGCATTTGGCTGTGTCCATTTGTGATGCCGCAACAGAGCCCTTCACCAGAGTACAGCTTTTGTGTGATATCCTAAAGAATATGGAGGAGCTGTACGAAGCTGCTGTAAACGAAGGCTTTGCTTCGGTTTTGGCGGAATGGCGCAAGTATTCCTGCACCTTGGGCCAGGATGTGAAGGTAATCGCTCCCGATATGACCTACTATGGTAAGGCAGAGGACATTGACGAAGAAGGTCTTTTGATTGTGCGCAAGGAGGATGGCACCTTAGAAAAGGTTGTGGCCGGTGATGTTTCCATCCGTCCGGCAGCTGCCAAGAATGGCGCTTATGCGTAAGTAAGAAAATCTTGTAATTATTCTTGCATTCTGCTGACTTTGTGGTAAAATAATAAAGGCTTTGAGACCGTATTATGAGGCGGAAACCACACTTCCGAGGAGGATTTGAGATGTTACTAGTAATTGATGTAGGTAATACCAATGTTGTTGCCGGTGTTTTTGACGATAAAGAGCTGAAGGTACATTGGCGTTTTTCTACTGACCGTTCCAAAACTGCAGATGAATTTGGTATTATGCTACGCAGTATGTTTGATTATAGCGACGTGGAAATGAGCAAGATTGATTCCATCATTATTTCCAGCGTAGTGCCCCCGGTACTTATTCCGCTGTGCCATATGTGCGAGCGCTATTTTGGCATTAAGCCCATGGTTGTTGGCCCTGGCATTAAAAACGGTATTTTCATTCGCTATGATAATCCTAAGGAAGTTGGTGCTGACCGTATTGTTAACGCTGTAGCAGCTTTCCAAAAATATGCTCATTTGAACAGACCCATGATTATTCTGGACTTTGGCACGGCCAACACCTTCTGTGCATTGCTGCCCACTGGTGAATATTTAGGCGGTGCTATCGCCCCCGGTATTGGTATTTCCACCGAGGCTTTGTTCCAACGTGCTGCTAAGCTGCCTCGTATTGAACTGGTGAAGCCCAAGACGGTTATTTGTCGTAACACTGTCAGCTCCATGCAGGCCGGTGCGATTTATGGCTTTGTAGGCCAGATGGAGGGCATTGTTAATCATATGAAGAAGGAGCTGGGCGGCGACGCTTTTGTCATCGCTACCGGTGGCTTTGCCAACACTATGGCTTCCGAGTCCGACTGCATTGATGTAATCGAGCCCTTCTTGACTTTGGATGGTTTGCGTATCCTGTACGAGAAGAACGCGAAGTAATATTCTATTTTAATTTATCGTTGTCAACTAGCCCGCTGTTATGCGGGCTTTTGTTTATAGAATTTTTATAAAAGGAAACAGTAAATATAACATCCTTCCGCTCAGATGGATTTCTTACGCCAATTTCGTTGGGAACAACAACGAAGCTGCGGTCAGAATTTGTTCGTAAAAAGCTTTTGGTTTTCGAGACACCTGCTTCTGTTGTTCCAGCAACTCATTGGCTAAAATCCATATTCGCTCCAGTATATTATATTTGCTGTTTTTTGCTAGTTGTTATAAATTGTTTGGAGTTACATATGCAAATTGGTGAAATAAAATTAGATGCTCCACTGGTGCTGGCTCCCATGGCCGGGATTACAGATTTGCCTTTTCGGGTAATTTGCCGTCGCTTAGGCTGTGGTATGACTGTTTCCGAAATGGTCAGCGCCAAAGGATTGCTTTATAAGAATGTTAAAACTACGGAGATGCTGCGCATTGATGCAGGTGAGCGTCCTACTGCCATCCAGCTCTTTGGTAGTGTACCGGCGGAGCTGGCAGAGGCTGCTAAAATGGTGGAGGCTAGCGGTGCCGACATCATCGATTTTAATATGGGGTGTCCAGTGCCGAAAATTGTGAATAATGGCGAGGGCTCTGCTCTAATGAAAAAGCCCCAGCTAGCCTATGAGGTTTTGGCAGCCATGGTGGATGCTGTAAGGATTCCTGTGACCGTCAAATTTCGTGCGGGCTGGGATGATGAACACCGTAATGCGGTGGAGATTGCCTTGGCGGCGGAGCGCGCTGGAGTGGCAGCGGTGGCGGTCCATGGTCGTACTCGCCAGCAGTTTTATGAAGGTAAGGCCGACTGGAGTATCATTAAAGAGGTAAAGCAGGCTGTGAAGGTGCCTGTTTTTGGCAATGGTGATATATTTACTGTGGCTGATGGCTTGCGCATGCTGGAGGAGACTGGCGTGGATGGCTTGATGATTGGGCGCGGTGCTGATGGCAACCCCTGGCTATTTCAGCAGTTGAAGGCAGTACTGGCTGGGCAGCCTTGTCCGGAGGCCCCTAGTATTGAATCTCGACTGGATTTAGCGGCAGAGCATCTTGATATGCTCATTGCCTTTAAGGGTGAGCATATTTCTGTCAAGGAAATGCGGCGTCATATTTCTGCTTATTTGAAGGGCTTGCCCCATGCGGCAGAATTTCGTGGGCGCTTTCACAAGGTGGATACTAGGGAAGAATTTCGGCAATTGTTGGCAGAATATCGCCAATGTGCACGAAATTATTATGAACATGAAAAACATTTTGCAGCTGCCATTGTGGAAAAACGATAAATATGTTACAATGATACGTTGTTAAAGATATATGCAGGGAGTTTGAATCATGGGAGAAAGTAAGCAAGCCAAGCATATTATTAGCATTAGTCTTGGCTCCTCTAAGCGGGATGCCAATGCGGTGCTGGATCTTGCTGGTCAAAAAGTGCATATCGAACGCCGTGGTACAGATGGTGACTTCAATAAAGCACGACAGCTTATGGAGCAATGGGACGGCAAGGTTGATGCTATGGGGCTTGGTGGTACTGATCTTTATGTTTATGCTGGTCAAGAGCGTTACACCTTTCGTGAATCAGTTCGGCTGATAGCCAATGTGCACCGCACGCCTGTGTTGGATGGTAGTGGCCTAAAAAATTCCTTAGAGCGCAAGGTCATCCATGATCTGGCTGAAGGTCATTCCCTACCTATCAAGGGGAGCAAGGTTCTGCTTGTGTGTGCAGTGGATCGTTTTGGTATGGCGGAGGCTCTGCTGGCTGCAGGGGCTCAGGTGACCTTTGGCGATTTAATCTTTGGCTTGAATATAAATAAACCCCTGTATTCCCTTAAGGCTTTGGCCTGGTGGGCTAAGCTGCTGGCTCCTGTGGTGACTAAGCTGCCTGTGAGCTGGTTTTACCCCATGGGTAAGGAACAAGAAAAGAGAGTAGTGCGCCATCCAGAATATTTTCTGGATAGCGATATTATAGCAGGTGATTTTCATTACATTAAAAAGTTTATGCCGGATAGCCTGCCCGGTAAAATCATTATTACTAACACTGTAACCGCCTCCGATAGGGAGATGCTGCAAAGGGCCGGTGTAAAAGTTTTGGTGACAACTACACCCTGCATCAAGGGGCGTAGCTTTGGTACAAACGTCATGGAAGCATTATTGGTGGCCTTGCGTGATGGGAAGGGTCCCCTGTCTGCTACAGAGTATTTGGAACTCATTGAGCATTATCATATTAGATCTTCTGTGGAGTACTTGGCTGCGAAGGAGTAGTATTAATTATGGAAAAGTTTGCTTTTATTTTTCATCCTCTAACCTTGGAGGATATGGAGCATTTATCTCCAATTATGAAGTATATTCCGGATTCAGTGCTGGAGGCTTGCCTGAAGATGAAGAAGCCTTTTAAGGTTTCTCATATCACCGGCATTAAAAGTCCTTATGCCGAGGCTGAAGGATGGTTTGTAGGCTGTCCTTTGACTGCCAAGCAAATGATGACACTGCCGGAAGAATTTGTCATGGACCGTATTATCGAGTCCGGTAAGGTAGCCCAGGAGCTGGGTGCGAAGATTGTGGGCCTTGGTGCCTTCACCTCTATTGTAGGTGATGCCGGCATCACTGTTGCTAAAAATTTGGATATAGCCGTTACTAGCGGTAACAGCTATACCGTAGCCACAGCTATTCAGGGAACAAAAGAAGCTGCTCGCATGATGGGCAAGGATTTGAAGGAGTGCCGAGCTGTGGTAGTTGGTGCTACCGGTTCCATTGGCGCTGCCAGTGTGCGGCTTTTGTCAAAAGAGGTCAAGCATATTACTCTGGTGGCAAGACACATGGGACCCCTTGAGGAGCTGGCCCAGGAGCTGATTGAGCAAAATCATTGTGAGGTAGCAGTGAGTCAGGATATTCACGCTGCCTTGAAGGAAGCAGATATCGTCATTACAGTAACCAGCGCTCTGGACTTTTTGATTGAGCCAGAGGATTTGAAGCCAGGAGCCGTTGTGTGCGATGTGGCCCGTCCGCGCAATGTATCCAGGGAGGTGTCCCTGAAGCGCAATGATGTGCTGGTTATTGAAGGCGGCATTATTCGTGTGCCCGGCGATGTGGATTTTCATTTCAATTTTGGCTTTCCTCCTCGTACCTCCTATGCTTGCATGAGTGAGACAATGAGTTTGGCCCTGGCAAGACGCTAAGAGGAGTTTACTATGGGAAGTAATTTGGACATAAATAATATCAATTTAAATAACCAGAAGGCGGAGCAGCAGCATTTACGTATGTCTTCCATCCGCAATTTTGAACGCGCTGTTTCTAGTGAGCATATTGAAGAGGTACGTCATAACGCTCAAATGGCTTTAGCCATCCACGGGTTTTGATATTGACAAGAAAAAGAGCCACAGCTTATAATGGTTGCAATGGTTAAATATATTCAAGAAATTTATGATAAAGGAGCAGGAAAATGGCTACAAAAGAAACTCAAATTACAGCCGAAGGTCTTAAAAAATTAGAAGAAGAATTAGCCCAACGTAAGGGCCCTATTCGTGAAGAAATTGTTGAGCGTCTGAAGGAAGCAAGAGCCCAGGGTGACTTGAGCGAAAACTCCGAGTATGACCAAGCAAAAGAGGACCAAGGTAAAAACGAAAGCCGCATTGTGGAATTGGAGCTGATGATTAAAACTGCAGTTATCATTGATACCTCCTCTTCTGGCAAGGAAGGCATTGTGTCCTTGGGCTGCACCGTTATTTTAAAAGATGTTGAAACTGGCGAAGAGGAAACCTATACTGTTGTAGGTACCACCGAGGCCGATCCCTTTAATAATAAGATTTCCAATGAATCCCCTGTAGGTACTGCTATTTTGGGCAAGAAGATCCATGATGTTGTTGTAGCTAACACTCCTGCAGGTGAACTGTCCTATGAGATTCTGGAAGTAAAATAAGAAGGAGCTTAAAGCATGGCAGAAAACAAGCACCAAGTAGAAGAAAAAGCACCGCTCACAGATGTGGAGATTAATGAGCAGGTGCAAAACCGCATTGATAAAATGCATAAAATCGAAGAGCACGGCTGGCGCCCCTTTGGCCACAGATTTGAGTGGACTCATCGTAGTGCCGACGTGAAGGACCAGTTTGAAACTCTGGCAGAAGCAGAAGCAGAAGTAAAGATGGCTGGTCGTGTGATGGCTATTCGTGGCCATGGCAAGACCTGCTTCATGGATATGCAGGATAAAACCGGACGCATGCAGCTGTATGTGCGCAAGGATGTTTTGGGCGAGGAAGATTATTCCCTGGTGAAGATGATGGATATTGGTGATACCATCGGTGTTACTGGTATTCCCTTCCGCACTCATATGGGTGAGGTTTCCATCAAGGTTGTAAAGATGGAAATGCTGTCTAAATCCCTGCGTCCGCTGCCGGAAAAATGGCATGGCCTGAAGGATATTGAGACTCGTTATCGTCAACGTTATGTGGATTTGATTGTTAATCCCGAAGTTCGCGATACCTTTGTAAAGCGCAGCCAAATTATCAGAAGCGTGCGCGAGGTTTTGGATAGCCACGACTTTTTGGAGGTAGAAACTCCGATTCTGAATACCATTGCCGGTGGTGCAGCTGCAAGACCCTTTATCAGCTATCATAACGCTCTGGATATGCAGGTTTATATGCGTATCGCTCCTGAGCTGTATTTGAAACGCCTGATTGTAGGTGGCATGGACCGTGTATATGAACTAGGCCGTGTGTTCCGCAATGAGGGTATTGACAATAGACATAACCCTGAATTCACTAGTGTGGAGATTTATCAAGCCTTTGCTGATTATCGCGACATGATGGACTTGACTGAGGAAGTGGTGGTAAAGACTGCCATGAAGGTTTTGGGTACCACTAAAATTACCTATGAAGGCGTGGAAATTGAGCTGGCTTCTCCTTGGAAGCGCATCAGCATGATTGACGCTGTTAAAGAATACTCTGGCAAGGACTTTACCAATGTAACCGACCTGGAAGAAGCTCGTGCTATGGCTAAGGAATTGAATGTTCCTATTGAGTCTTCCTTTGGCATTGGCAAAATCATCAATGCTTGCTTCGAGGAATATGTTGAAGATAAGCTGATTCAACCGACCTTTATCACCGGTCATCCCAAGGAGATTTCTCCCTTGGCTAAGAGCAACCCGGATAATCCGGAAATCACCGACCGTTTCGAGGCTTATATTTATGGCCGCGAAATCTGCAACGGCTTTACCGAGCTTAATGACCCCATTGACCAACGTGAACGCTTCCTGAAGCAGGTGGAAGAACGTGCTAATGGCGATGAAGAGGCCAATATGATGGACGAGGACTTTGTCAATGCTCTGGAATATGGTCTGCCTCCCACAGGCGGCCTGGGAATTGGTATCGACCGTTTGGTTATGTTCCTGACCGATAGCTCCACCATTCGCGACGTATTGTTCTTCCCCACCATGAAGCCTTTGAAGGGTGAAGCACGTCCTGTTGAGCTGCCCGAGCAGATTAAGGCTCAAGTGGCTCCTGCTGCAGCTGAGACAGTGGAAGCTGCTCCTGAGGTTATTGATTTTTCCAAGGTAGAGATTGAGCCCCTGTTTGCTGACTTTGTGGACTTTGAAACCTTTAGCAAGTCCGATTTCCGTGCTGTAAAGGTAAAGGATTGTGTTGCTGTGCCCAAGAGCAAAAAGCTGCTGCAATTTACCTTGGACGATGGTACTGGCACTGACCGCACTATTTTGAGCGGTATTCATGCCTTCTATGAGCCGGAAGAGCTGCTGGGAAAGACCTTGATTGCCATTGTCAACCTGCCTCCGCGCAAGATGATGGGCATTGAGTCCTGCGGCATGCTGCTCAGCGCTATCCATAGCGAGGAGGGTGCTGAGAAGCTGCACCTCCTGCAGGTAGATCCGCACATCCCTGCTGGCGCTAAGCTGTATTAATAGTATATCCATAGAGTATTGTAAGCATAGTTGTGGCTTGCATTGGCGATAGCTGATGCAAGCCGCTTTTTACTAGCTTGCCTGCTTTTTACGGCCTGGCAAAAAGGTGGTAAAAATTCTCGAAAAAACTTGCAAAAAAGTGTTGACACGCAATGTGCGTTGTGGTATTATATACAAGTCGACGCGATACGGCACTGAAACAAAAGC
>CAMFZA010000026.1 GCA_946002345.1 uncultured Phascolarctobacterium sp.
CAGAACTGATGACAATCACCGGCACCTCATCAATAAGCCCATTATCATTCACATGCTCTAAAAACTCGTAGCCGCTCATCTCAGGCATCATCAAATCCAACAGCACCAGCACGAAGCCATTGCCGCTCTTGCCTAAAGCCTCCAAGGCTTCTATACCGTTAGTGGCTAGCACAGGCTCATAGGCCCTATTTAAAATGCTTGCCAGAATCTCACGGTTGATTTCCTGATCATCTACAATTAATACCTTATCTCTCATCCTAACCACCAAATTTCCCTAATCCTATTCCTATATGAGTTAGCCCATTATTTATTAGCCTTGTATTCCTCTAAAATAAGTAATGTACGGGCATAAATATCCTTCAGGCTTTCCAAAAGCTCCTGGCTTTTGGGGGCCTTGCCCCCACGCATTTCCTCAGTGATAGCCACCACTGCAGGCTCCAGCTGAGTCAGCCCCAAATTCAAAACTACACCCTTTAATGTATGCACAGCCATAAAGCCGGCTTCATAGTCCTGCCGTGCCAAAGCATCGATTAATTTTTGCATATTGGTATCCTTGGTAAACTTCAGCACCAAATATTCAATCATATCCGCATCACCTAAGCGACTGAAAATATTCTCATAATCGGCACCCATTTTCTCGTAGCATTCTTTAATGGTCATCTTGCACCATCCTTTGCAGCAAAATCTATCTGTTATAATTGTAACCTTTTTTGTTTCTAAAGGCAAAGCTTTTTCTTTATCTAATTATGATATATCGATAAAGTTTTCAGGATTTTTGCCAAATCTTTTGCAGGGTATTATACAATACATCAATATAAATCGGCTTAGCAATATGTCCGTTCATACCATTTTGCAAAGCTCTTTCTTTATCTTCTTCAAAAGCGTTTGCCGTCATAGCCAAAATCGGCAGGCTTGTTACATCCCTACGTGGCAGGCTGCGAATAGCCTTGGTGGCCTCGTAACCATCCATAATAGGCATTTGAATATCCATTAGCACCAAGTCGTAATAGAATTCCGGTCTATTCTTAACCATTTCCAGAGCAATGGAGCCATCGGCTGCTCCTTCCACAGCGAAGCCGGCCCGGGACAAAATTTCGTAGGCAATCTCGCTGTTCAGCTCGTTGTCCTCTACCACTAAGACCCGTTTGCCCTCGAAGGAAACAGGCTTTTCCTCAACCTTCTTCTCAGGCGCAATCCCCTTGCAGGCCCGAGCTGTTTCTATGAGCACGCTACGCAAATCAGACATAAAGAGGGGCTTATTGCAAAAGCCGGTTACGCCTGCCTCGCGCGCCTCCTGCTCAATATCCGTCCAATCATAGGCAGTGAGGATAATGATAGGAGCCTCATTGCCAATAACGCGGCGAATCCGGCGCACGGTCTCGATGCCGTCCATTTGGGACATCATCCAGTCAATAATATAGCTGTAGAAGGGGTCGCCATCGTTGTGAGCCTTTTGAGCACGGAAGACGGCCTCTCGACCAGAGGTGGTCCATTCAGAGCGCATGCCGATTTGTTCTAACATTTTGGTAACGCTGTCGCAGGTTTGGAAGTCATCATCCACAACCAGCGCACGCATTCCCTCCAGCTCTACCGTATCCTCTTTTTTGTGGACCACGTTGCTCATGGCAAAGTCAAAGCCTACTGTGAAGGTGGAGCCCCTGTTAATCTGACTTTGCACCTCAATGGTGCCGCCCATCATGTCCACCGTATGCTTAGTGATAGTCATACCAAGGCCGGTTCCCTCAATACCGCTGACAGTGGCGCTCTTTTCCCGCTCGAAGGGATCAAAAATATGCTTCAAAAAGTCCTCACTCATGCCGATACCACTGTCACGAATAATGAAGTCATAGTGAGCATGACCTGGCTTTTTCGAGGGCTCCTGACGAATGGTGAAGGAAACCACCCCGCCAATGGGCGTGAATTTAGCCGCATTGCTCAAAATATTGATCAGCACCTGGTCCAGACGCAGCGGGTCGAAAATTAACTCCTCGTCCTGTACATCAATGGTATCCACATAAAATTCCATACGCTTGGCACGCATTTGTGGACGAATCATATTCACCAAGCTGTGAATGCGCTCGCTCAGATTGCATTCCTTTTCTTGAATGACAATCTTGCCGCTTTCGATGCGACTCATATTTAAAATATCGTTAATCAGGCTCAAGAGATGGTTACTGGAGCTCATGATTTTTTCCAGACAGTCCTGCACTCTTTCCTTATTGTCAATATGACTGGCCGCAATACTGGTGAAGCCGATAATGGCATTCAAGGGCGTGCGGATATCGTGGCTCATATTGGAAAGGAAGGTAGTCTTGGCGCGGGATGCATGCTCTGCTTCGGCCAAGGCATCCTGCAAAAGCTTTTGCTGCTTCATCTCGTTGAGCACTTCGTTATCCGCATCGCGCACAGCGAATACGGCAGTGAAATTATTCTCGTCGAGATGCAAACGCAAAATGCGCCATTCAGCATAGCCATAATCCGTGCTATCTGGCATCGCCCTGCGGCGCATGCGGATCACATAGGAGGACTCACGCTTCAAAACATTCCGCAGATTTTCTAAGCTACTTTCGAAAGCAGTCCTTTCCATGTCCTCAGGATGCACAAAGCGCTCAATATAGCTCTTAATAGCATCGGAATATTTCATGCCAATGAGGCCATCCATGGTCACGGAGGCGCGCTCGTGGTCATCACGCTGCAAAAAGAAAATATCGTTTTTCAAATCCACACGCCAAAGGGCATAATAGTCCTGACTCAGAGCATATACAGTCTCCTGCAGGCTTTCAGACTGCAGGCGCAGCTTTTCCCGCGCCAAAAGCAAATCCTGCGCCTCCTTTTCCAGCTCATGGATACGATTATATTTATCGGTGATATTCTTATAAATACCCACCGCCATATCTGTGAGCTCGCAGTTTACCTTACATATAACCTGCAGCTTCAGCACATACACATTAACCTTGCCATTGGAGCTACGCAGCTTTACCATTCCACTAGCTTCACGCTGCCCAAAAAGTATTGCCTCATGAGTACGTACATATTCCTTGGCCGACTCAGCATCCACTAAAATTCCTGAATCCACAACCCCATAGGGTACATCGTGTACCTCCGTGGGCACCTCAAAGGCACTGGCGATATTCTCGTCAACATATACAGTCCTAGTTGCTCTGTTATAAGTGAATACAATATTATCCGACTCGCGAATCGCAATCCGAAACGACTCTACGCTAGCACGCAGCTGCTCCAGCGTCGTTTTTCCCTCCATGCCTCTTAGTGTATAATCCTTCATCATGCTCTCCCCTTATTTAAACACACACCTGCGCCAGCAGGTTCATCAGCTTTTCAATATCTATGGGCTTGGCCATGTGAGCGTTCATGCCCACCGCCAAGCAATGCTGCATATCCTCTGCAAAAGCATCCGCTGTCATAGCAATAATGGGTACGTTAGCATCATCCCGACCCGAGGCGCGCATCGCCTCGGTTGCTTCGTAACCATTCATCACCGGCATCCGCAAATCCATCAGCACAACATCATAATAGCCCACAGCTGATTTGGTAAATTTGTCCACACAGATTTGGCCATTTTCAGCCTCATCTACAATAAGTCCCTTGCGTGTGAGCAAGGCCACTGCTATTTCACGATTTAGTTCATTATCCTCAGCTAACAGCACTCTGAGTCCTGACAAGCTCACCTCGCGCTTAGGAGTGGTTTCCTTTTGCTTGCTGCAGACACTACCACGCTCTACATCCAACACAATGTTAAATTCCGTCCCCACATTGGGTTGGCTTTGCACGGATATCCTGCCCTCCATGCTATCGATAATATATTTGGTAATGGCCATGCCCAGGCCGGTCCCCTCTATTTTTTGGACACGGCGACTGTCCTCCCGAGCGAAGGATTCAAAAATATGCTGCACAAAATCCTCCGTCATGCCAATGCCATTATCCTTCACACCAAAGTGCAAGCGTACAAAATCCTTCCCTTTAGGAGAAGCCTCCTCCTTGAGGGAGAATTCTACTCTGCCGCCCACGGGCGTGAACTTCACCGCATTGCCCAAAAGGTTCAACAGCACCTGATGTAAACGCACGCCATCACTCATCACAGCAACGCAGCCAAGCTCGCCCACATCAAGCACCAGCTCCTGCTGCTTAGCCTCCACTTGTCCTTGCATAGTGGTAACAACGCTTTGCATCAAGTCGCTAAGCAGCACCTGCTCCCGGTTCAGCACCAGCTTACCTGCTTCTATTTTGGACATATCCAAAACGTTATTAATCAGCCCCAAAAGATGCTTACTGGACACCAAAATCTTGTCCAGACAGTCCCTGAGTTCCGTGGGATTTTGCAAATTATGCATGGCAATGGAGGTCAAGCCCATAATGGCATTCATAGGCGTGCGGATATCGTGGCTCACATTGGACAAAAATTCACTCTTTGCCTTGTTAGCACGCTCCGCCTCCCGCAGCGCTTCCTTCAACGTCTCCTGATTGCGGCGCTCCGCTTCTACAGATTCCGTAATATCCGTGCGCGCCATGCATACACGCCCCAAGCGCATGTCGATAGCAGTAACCGTAGCCTTTTTTACCTTCGCCGGATAATAAGGGTTCTTACGCGCGGAATAGGTAAAGCTATAGCTATCCTTATCCTTGAGCTGTTCCTTAATATAGTCACAGTTCAGCATGCTCAGCCACAGATCCCTATCCTCGGGCACCACATGGCGCTCTATTGCACTATCCATAAACTCCTGATAAGTTCCGCGCCGACCAATCAAAGCGCCATGGATTTTGCTCGCATATAGAACGGTACGGGTGCCATTCAGTAAATCTATATCAGTAATTCTGTCCGCTCCTAAAACGGACATTTTGCGCACTATTTTTCTATTAATGGCTTGCTCCGTAGCATCCGTGATGGACATAACACCCATAATATCATTGGTATCAGGGTTTTCCATCATGGTAACTTTAAACTGAGC
This sequence comes from uncultured Phascolarctobacterium sp., assembly GCA_946002345.1. Lineage (GTDB taxonomy): Bacteria > Bacillota > Negativicutes > Acidaminococcales > Acidaminococcaceae > Phascolarctobacterium_A. The sequence continues at coordinate 4,965 of CAMFZA010000026.1, forward strand.
GTAGCGACCATATTTCTCCAGCGGACTCTGAACAAAATAGGTATTACTAACCTCACGCCTACCCTCTGCATAGGCCTCCAATAGTGGCCCACGCAAAGCAAAGCCTAGAAAGCTAAGTCTATCTTTATTACCTTCCACAAATTGGCTAAGAAAGCGAACAAAGGTATCAGCGTTATCACCTAGCTTAGCCAGCAAGTCCCTATCCTGATTATCCACTACCTCCAACATTTTGTTTTGGCTTATATTGCAATGACCCACTAGAAGCATATCCTGTCCCAGTCCGTGGTAGTGAGTGGCAAGCAGCTCCCGATATTTCGAGCGCAGCTGCGCCCTTTCCTCCAGTTCTTTAGTAATATCACGATAGACACAATAATTGCGCCTTAAGCCATCAGCAGTGGGCATGCTATTTAAGGTGTTACGCACCCACAAATAATTTCCATCAGCACGAATCAGCCGATAGACGAACTCTGCTGATTCCTTGTCACCACTCAGATACTCACCCAAATCATGGGCCAGCTGGGCCCTATCGTCAGGATGCACACCCGCCATAGCATCCTCTTTATATAAATCCCACAGCTTTTCCAAGCTCAGACCGAACATATCAGCAAAGCCCTGGGACATAAACTCCGGATGCCAAACTCCTCGCTCGTCCCTTTTTATAACTGCTACGCCGCCGGGAATAGTATTCAAAATGTTTTGCTTGCTTTGGTTATCACTGTTCAGCTTGGCATAGCTCTGCTCCGTTTCCTTCAGCTTCCCCTCAATATTTTGCTGCACCTGTACCACGTCGGTAATATCCTGATGGCAGCCATGCACCCGTTTGCCTTCGGTATATTTCGGATCTAAATCGCCACAGCAACGAATATACAGTAGCCCCTTGGTCGGGTGCTGCCAAGCATATTCAATTTCCGAATGCTCACCCTGCATCATAGCCTGCATATAGGCTGCTGCACGCTCTTTTTCATAGGACGGAATCTGCTCCTCCCACAGCCTATAGCCCTCCTCAGGTGACAGGTCCTTCGCAATGCCCATCATTGACATAAATGTATCGTCAGCATATAAGCGCGGCGGCTTGTTTTCATCGTATTCAACGCACCACAGACCAATCTTGGCCTCCTGAAGCATGGTATGCACTTCACCGATTTTACTGAAATGCTGATCCACTTTTCTCACCCATTTTCTACGTAGTAATATAGTATTCGCCCCTCAGGCGACACTTCTCCTAAGTATAATCATAACAAAGAATAGAATAAATTGCAAGAAAAATGCAATCTCTTAACCAAACTCTTGCCCTTGCTTCCAAAAATAATTTATATAAACAATATTTTTGTATAAAGCACAAGCCCCGCTTAATAGCGGGGCTTGTAGTAAACCTATCTAATTTTCTAAAACGACTTAGTAATTGGATTCGTGGATTTCAAAGAAGGCTTGGGGATGAGCGCAAACGGGGCAAATTTCAGGAGCCTTGGTGCCAACTATGATGTGACCGCAGTTACGGCATTCCCAAATCTTTACTTCGCTCTTAGCGAATACTTGAGCAGTTTCTACATTTTTCAACAGAGTTCTGTAGCGCTCTTCATGATGACGTTCGATTTCGCCAACAGCACGGAATTTAGCAGCCAATTCAGGGAAGCCTTCAGCTTCAGCGGTCTTGGCAAAGCCTTCGTACATGTCGGTCCATTCGTAGTTTTCGCCTTCAGCAGCAGCCAGCAGGTTAGCCGGAGTATCGCCCAGGCCGCCCAGCTCCTTGAACCACATCTTAGCATGCTCTCTTTCATTTTCAGCGGTCTTCAGGAAAAGAGCAGCGATTTGTTCATAGCCTTCCTTTTTAGCTACGCTTGCAAAATAAGTGTATTTGTTGCGAGCGCCGGATTCCCCATCAAAGGCAGCGTGCAGGTTCTTTTCGGTTTGGGTGCCAGCATATTTGTTAGCCGGAGCAGCAGCAGGAACTTCTTCTTTTACGAATACGCTTGCAGGTTGCTTGCAAACGGGGCAGGTAAAGCCTTCCGGCAGAGTTTCGCCCTCATAAATATAACCGCAGATACCACATTTCCATTTAGTCATTTTCTTTTCCTCCTTATTGTTTACATGAAGCAATTCGCTTCTATCTTTATACATTGTATGCAGCATTTTTTCAGCCAGCTCGCTTAAGGGTTGACCATAGAATTCTTCATACAATTTTTTAATAGATTCATTTTCGTGACTCTTGCGCACCTTCATGCTGCTGTCACGTTTATACAGGCTAGCAATACGTGCCTTGCGAGCATCATCTGCTTCCGGAAGCATGGTTTTGGGCTGTCCGCCACCGCCAATGCAGCCGCCGGGGCAGGTCATTACTTCAATAAAGTGATATTGCTTCTCGCCGCTCTTCACACGCTCAATCATCTGGCGCACATTAGCAGTACCATAAACAACAGCCACATTCACAGTAAGTCCATCCACATCCAGACTGGCCTCACGAATGCCCTCGTAGCCACGCACGGGCTGCAAATCCAACAAGGGTGCAGGTGCTTCCTTACCGGTAATCAGCTCATAGGCAGTGCGTAAAGCAGCTTCCATAACGCCACCGGTGTTGCCAAAAATAACACCAGCGCCACTGCCCTCGCCCATGTAATCATCATAGGCAGAATCCTCGAGGCTGGCAAAATCAACGCCCTCTTCCTTAGCCCACTTAGCTAATTCACGAGTGGTGATGACTGCATCCATATCCCGCAGGCCTTCAATCTTTAAATAATCAGCAGCATCGCTCATTTCTTCGCGACGAATTTCAAATTTTTTCGCAGTACAGGGAGTCAAGGCCACATTGACAATCTTGGCAGGATCCAAGCCCTTCTTTTTCGCAAAGTAGGTTTTAATAGTGGGACCCTGCATACCAATGGGGCTCTTAGCACTGGAAAGATTGGGCAGAATTTCCGGATAGTACATTTCTGCAAATTTTACCCAGGCCGGGCAGCAGCTGGTGTACTGGGGCAAGGGGCCACGTCCCTTGGTAATGCGCTCGATGAGCTCGCTACCCTCTTCCACAATGGTCAGGTCAGCGGCAAAACTAGTATCCAGAACATAATCCACGCCCAGCTTACGCAGCAAGGCCACCATCTTGCCTTCGACGAAGGTACCGGCACCCATGCCAAATTCTTCGCCCAAGCCCACGCGCACGGACGGAGAAGTGCTTACAATAACGATTTTTTCCGGGTCGGCTACAGCCTCACGAATATCCTGATATTCATAGCGCTCAGTGAGACTGTCCACAGGGCATACTTGAGTGCATTGACCACAATGAATGCAAATGCCCTTACCACCTGTTTCCTCCAGTGTATAGGTTCCGTGTACGCCAATGTATTCTTCGCACACAGTCTTACACATACCACATTTAATGCATTTCTCTTCATGACGCACAATGGCCACGTTATCCTCATCCATGGGCACACGCACGTCTAACGGCAGATGTTGCATAAAACTCCCTCCTTTAATGTTTTGTTCAGCCGTTCGGCGAACAACCTTTACCTAATATTATGCTACTCATATCTAAAACAGTCAAGATTATTAGCCTAATATTTATTATTAGTATCGCATATCAGCGCTATTTTGTCAATAATTGTTTTCTATTAGTATTCATTTAATGCTGTTTTAGTGGGAATTCCAAGGTCGCTGTTCAACAGAAACTTAAAAAGCTCCTCCCTAGGGAGAAGCTTTTTGGACAAAGCAGCTGTATATGTTAGGGCAGTTCCACGTAGGTAGTCCCCACTGCGTAGCAATCTAATTCATAGGGCGGATACATCAGGTAAACCTTGCCATCCTTGAGCACATAATCCTCACTACGCTGGAATTCATCCTTTTTAATGTAGGTAATGAAGGGAGCCTCGGAGACAGTTTGTAAATCCGCACCGTAAACCTTTACTCTGTGCTCGGCTATTGCATCGTACAGTTCCCCTGCGGTAATGGCCTTAGCAAAATGAGTGTAGGGCAAGCGTTCGCCCGTAGCTTTGCTATAAACCAAGCCATGGTCATAATGCATGCCGTGTGCTCCACCCATATAATCCCATTTCACAAAGATAATGTTAACGTAGTCGTCAGTTTCGCTGAAAATTTCATAGTTGGTTCCAACCTCCACGTAGCTGGGGTCCTTGCTTTTAGCGAGCTTTTTTTGCTCTAAAACCATCCTCTTAATATCCTTGTTTATGGCCTTGGCGGCAACACGGTTTTCCAGCTTAAAGACAGGGTAGCTAAGCTTGTACTTGTTGCCCTGCTCCACCTTTTCGGTTACAGCAGCCACGGCACTGGCACTAACAGCGAGACACAGGCCCAAGGCAAGCAAAGTTTTTTTGCACATATAAAACACCTCCTGCTTTTTTTCTTTTGCAATTTCTACTAATATGGTATAAAATAATCGAGTAACTGTAAAGATGTCGATTGCAAACAATTAGTAAATTCGTAACAAGTAAGCATCATGCTCGCGGTGATTTTCTCAAGCGAATCGCCAAATTATGCAAGTGCCGCGCACGCAGCAGAGTTTGTGCAGAGAGCTGTCCCCTTGGGGATAACGCAAATTTCGTGGGGAACAATCACGAAGCTGCGGTGTCCAATCTGTTCGCAGAAAGCTCTAGGTTTTCGAAACGCTTGCTTCTATTGTTCCAACCACTCATTTGCTAAAAATCACAGCTCGCCTGCTGCTTACTTATTACTCAATTTCAGATATGTGTTTTAGGCAAACTGCAATTATTTTACACAAGAAGATAGAGGTGTAATATGTTAGGTACGATAGTAAATGTTAGCTGCATTTTGACTGGCTCCATCATCGGCAGCATTGTTAGTCGCGGCATAAACGAAAAATATAAGACGGCTCTCTTTGACGGACTTGGTCTCGCCACAGTTGGCCTGGGCGCCAACGCCTTCGTCAGCAATATCCCCAAGGTAAGCTACCCCGTGCTCTTCATCGCCAGCATCGCCATCGGCACCATTATCGGCACCCGTTTGGACTTACATGGTCGCTTCCAAGGTCTCTTAGAAAAGGCTAAGGGTGGCTCCAAGCTGGCCGAAGGCCTTTCCACAGCCATTTTGCTCTTTTGCATCGGTACCCTGTCCATCCTAGGACCCATTGAAAGCCGCCTCAACGGCAACAACACCTATCTTTTTACTAACGCCACCTTGGATTTTGTTTCCAGCATCATCCTGTCCTCGGCCTACGGCATTGGCATCGCCCTAGCAGCCCTGGTGCTCTTTTGCTGGCAGGGCAGCATTTATCTTTTTGCCGGCTTCATTGCCCCCTATATGACTCCTGCCCTGATGGGCGAAATTTCCGTGCTGGGTGGCATTTTCCTTATGAGCTCTGGTCTGGGCATTTTGCAAATTCGCGATTGCAAAACCCTTAATATGCTTCCTGCCCTGCTCGTCCCCCCAGCCTTCTACGCTTTGGTGAATGTGGTTAAGAGTTTGCTGTGAGCGTACTTAGATTGCTCCTTTAGTTTTGCTTATATCAATCATTAGCTAAAAAACCTACTTTCTTTAATTTTAAATATGTATTTTTTCGAAAAGTATGGTATAATACTCGGAATGAATTAAGAAAAAATTAAGGTTAACGAGGTTAGACAAAATGACTGAAGACGCAAAGCTAATTATCCGCGAGTTTTTGAAGTTTTTATTCTTTGGAATGTACATTGCCGGTGCTATAGTCTTTGTAATTTTGATTACATCCATAGATATCCAGGCTTTGGGACACATTCCGGAAAATTCCCTTACGGAAAGGACGCAGGAAGCATTATTGGCTATTTCCATTTTGTTGCTTCTCTATAGGGTAAGGAAGGAAGAAAGCAATGGTCTGTATTTAGTAGTAGGCCTTTTGTTATGTATGCTGATTAGAGAATGGGACTCTTTCTTTGACAATATTTTCCACGGAGCTTGGAAATTTATTGCTCTTCCCACCGCTCTGTTTTTTATTTACCTATCATTAAAAAAGGTTTAAAAGCTGCTTGCCAACATTTAGTAAGCTTTTTTAATACACCAGCCTATCATTTACTATTCGCTGGTCTGATTATCGTTTTAGTAATTTCAAGAATTATAGGCATGCGCTTCATGGTTCACATCATCAGTGGACCGCATTTTAGTCAGGGCATCAAAAGCTTTCTAGAGGAAGGAACGGAATTGCTGGGCTACATCATCATCTTCACCAGCTCCCTTTCCTATTGCCTAGTCCCCGAAACAAAATTCAATATCTTAAACGCTCTCACAAAATCAATTACTAAGTCAGACGTAGAATGCGAAAAAGGCCGCTGAAAGCGGCCTTTTTGCTTTGGCGTTGGGTTTATATATGGTTGAATATCTAAATGATTAAATCTTGTATTTTATCAAAGTAATCACCGGCATCAGACGTTGTGGCAAATCTACTCTGCTTTTACAATATCAAGACTATCTCAAGGCTCACGGAGTCGACGAAAACCAAATTATATCTATCAATCTAGAGGATTTAAGCTATGAAGATCTTTATGCATACAAAGCACTTTACAGTTATATTCTTTCCAGGCTTCATCCCAGCAAAACAACCTACATATTGATAGATGAAATACAAAAAGCCGCCGGATTCGAAAAAGCAATCGACAGTCTTTATATCAAACCAAATGTGGATATTTATCTGACTGGCTCCAATGCTTATATGTTATCCGGAGACTTAGCGACTCTCTTAACAGGCCGTTATGTTGAGGTCTCTATGTTACCCTTTTCGTTTAAGGAATATTGTTCTCTAAACAACGAGACCCACGAGGATGCTTTTGCTGAATACTTAAAATATGGTGCCATGCCCTTTGCAGCTACCATGGACAAAAGCGAGGACAAGGTAGACACTTACCTAGAGGGCATTTACAATACCGTTATAGTAAGGGATATTGAGGATAGACAAATTAGATTAGAAGAGACAAAAGCTCCCCGCAAAATCACTGATATTCGCCTGCTCAAAACTATTGCAAAATACCTTGCCAGCGTTATCGGCAGCCCCATTTCAGTACGCGGTATAGCCAATTATCTTGTTTCTAGCGGACAAAAGGTGTCCCCTAACACAGTTAACAGCTACCTCGAAGTTCTTCAGGAAGCCTTTATCTTCTATTCTGCAGACCGCTTTGATATAGTTGGCAAGCAAGTCTTGCAAACAAATCCTAAATACTATATGGTGGACCTAGGCATACGCAATCACATTCTGCCACGAAAAAACTATTATTTAGGCTTTTCCATTGAAAATATTGTCTTCTTTGAACTTCTACGCCGCGGTTATCATGTTTATGTTGGCAAGCTGCATACCACTGAAGTAGATTTCGTTGGTCAATAGCAAGGTGTCGTTGCCGATGTTCAAGTCACAGCTACAATGCTCGATGGGGCCGGCTGTCCCCGGGAAGTGACG
>CAMFZA010000027.1 GCA_946002345.1 uncultured Phascolarctobacterium sp.
ACTTGTCTGGCGTAGCTGGGCAAATTCCTTCCAGGCATTGATTACATTATAGCCATCGATTAGCAGGTATTCGCCCATGCTTCACCTCCCCTGAGCCCCGGGCTCTATTTATTGGCCACTAAAGAAATGACGCTGGCGCACCACTTCATACATCAAAATTGCACCTGCATTGGAAGCATTAAGGGAATTCACCCCACCATGCATGGGTATGGAAACAATGTCATCACATTTTTGCTTCACCAAGCGACCTAAGCCCTTGCCCTCGGCACCAATAACCAGCACAATAGGTCCGGTCATGTTGGCTGCGTAAAAATCCACCCCATCCATGTCAGCTCCCACCAGCCAGCAGCCCCGGGATTTAAGCTCCTCCATGGTTTGGGCAATATTGCCAATCTGGACCACGGGGACATATTCCACTGCACCGGCAGAAATTTTGGCAACCACGGCATTTAAGGGGCAGCTACGCCGGCGTGGCATGAGCACACCATGAACACCGGCAGCATCAGCAGTACGAATTAAGGCTCCCACATTCTGCGGGTCCTGCAGTTCATCCAGCAGTAACAAAAAGGGCTGCTCTCCCTTGGCCGCTGCCTTAGCAAATACATCATCCAAGGTTTGGAAGGCGATGGGCGCTGCCAGAGCAACAACACCTTGGTGACGCATGCCCACAGCCAGCTTGTCTAAACGCTCTGCCTTGACAGTTTCCACAGGCACACCCTTGCCCTTAGCGAGAGCCAAAAGTTCTCCCAAACTGCCACCATGAGCGCCCTCCTGTACCAAAAGCTTATTTAAGGGTCGCTGCCCCTTGAGCGCTTCCGTCACAGCATTTCGACCCACCAAAACATCGCCTAAAGCAAGCTTTTCCGGCTCCGGCTTAGGTGATGGCTTGGCGAGCACAGAACGAACCTTTTTCCGTGCGTCCTCTCTCATGGCTTAGCTCCTTCTTGACTGGCCTGCGCCCTTTGGGCCAAAATTGCCTGCAGGCGACCACAGCTCATCTCGCCCTCATGGCAAACGCCCTCAGAAACACAGGTGGGCCCGGCGTTTTCAAAAATCACCGGCGCTACTTCCTTTACCTGGCGCAGCATTTCGTTAGCCAAGGCACGAATTTCCCATTGAGCACGGGTACAGCAGCGCAGGCTGAAAAAGTTCAGCAAGGAACGAGCATTAAAGGTGCAGACAATTTTTGTTTCCGTAGCATTAGGAAGAATATAGCGAGCATCCTCAGCCAAAACTCCTGCTGCGGTAAATTCATTATACAAGTTCTGAATTTCCGTCATCAAAGCAGCGAATTTCGCCTTGGCTTCAGGATTTTTAGCAATGGAAGGGGGTACAATGGTTTCAAAAGCATGCTCCTTCACATAGCGTTGTGACTCCTGGGAATAGGAGGCAATACGGTGACGCACCAATTGATGGGTCAAAACACGGGAAATACCTTCAATAGCAAAGGTAAAGCTTACATGCTCCAAAGTCGAAAAATGCCCCATGCTCACCAGCTTACGCACCAATTTAGCAGCCTGTTCATCGCTGATGCGTTCCTCCAATTGGGCAGCGCCAATGGGAGAATAGCACAGACGGGCACTCATAGCCACTGTACGCTCGGGCTCGGGAGTATAACGCACTAATTTAACCTGCATTGTCATCAAGGCCTCCTCCTTTCTCAAAACACGCTGCCCAAGGCAGCTCTTCAAAAAACTTTATTTTGCTAAGCTGGCGCTGATAACCTTGAAGGAAGCATCCAGCAGCTCCTCCAGCCGCTCCTCCTGCTCCTCTAAAAATAGATAACCTAAAAGAGCCTCAAAGGCGGTGGCCATGCGATACTGGTGCACAGAAGCACTTTTGGGCACCGTAGATTTGGCATTGCGTCCCCGGTGGAACACCTGCCTTTCCTCCTCGGTCAAGACCTTCTCTAAGTTTTCCATAGCCATGGATTGGCACACAGCGCTAACGTATTTCATTCCCAAATCATTGAGCACCCGTACATGGCTGGAGACGGGCAAAAGCCGTAAGCGCACATACATGGAAAAGACCACATCACCAATATAGGCCAGCACAATGGGATTCAGCCGCTTAGCATCTATAGCATTGAGGGAAGCACCGCTCTCGGCCTGACAAGCGGCGAGAGCGTGCTCCTTTAATAATTGGTATTGGGCAAATTTCATTATTGCTTAGACCATTTTACGCCTTGGGGAGTGTCCTGCAGCACAATGCCTATTGCACCCAGCTTGTTGCGCAGCTCATCTGCCAAAGCATAATTTTTAGCCTTGCGAGCATCCTGACGCATAGCAATCAGCATTTCCACCAGCTCTGCTTCCTTGCTGTCGCTAGCGTCAGCAGCGGCAGGAACGGCAGTCTTCTCCAAAACGCCAATGATAGAAGCCATTTCAGCAAAGGCAGCTGCAAAAGCAGCCACCAGCTTGCCATCAGGCTTAATGCCTGCGTCGGTAATAGCTTTATGGTATACATTGATTTCCTTAGCCAGAGCAAACCAGTAGCTGATAGCCAAGGCAGTATTGAAGTCATCACGCATAGCCTCCAAGAAAGCTTCACGCAGCTCTGCCACCTTAGCACGCAAAGCCAAGCTTTCTTCGGTGGGGCCGGCGTTCATCATTGCCTCCAGGTTGGTCAGTGTTTCTTGGGCACTACGCAGACGCTGCAGGCTCTTTTCTGCCTCCTTCAAACGGGCATCGCTAAAGTCCAGCGGGCTGCGATAATGGGTGGAAACGATGAAGAAGCGCAGAGTTTCCGGCTCAAAATGCTCCAGAATATCGATAACCATAAAGAAGTTGCCCAGAGACTTGGACATTTTTTCGTTATCCACAGTAATGAAGCCGTTGTGCAGCCAATAATGTACAAAGGGATGGCAGCCAGTGCAGCCCTCGGATTGGGCAATTTCGTTCTCGTGGTGCGGGAAAATCAAATCGCTGCCACCGCCGTGGAAGTCAAAGGATTTGCCCAAATATTTCATGCTCATAGTGGAGCATTCAATGTGCCAGCCCGGGCGACCATTGCCCCAGGGGCTGGGCCAGGAGGGCTCGCCGGGCTTAGCAGATTTCCACAATGCAAAGTCCATGGGATTATGCTTGCGGTCGTCCACATCCACGCGAGCGCCAGCCATCATATCCTCAATATTGCGGCCGGACAGTTGGCCATAATGCTTGAATTTTTCTACGCTATAGAAAACATCACCGTCAACTACATAAGCATAGCCATTGTCAATCAAGCCCTGCACAGTGCCAATAATATCCTCAATATGCTCGGATACGCGGGGATAAACATGAGCACGGCGCACATTCAGCTTGTCCATCACTTCAAAATAGGAATCAATATAGCGATTGCAGATGTCAAACCATTGCACGCCCTCTTTATTGGCAGTGTTGATGATTTTGTCATCCACATCGGTGAAGTTTTGCACATGGGTTACATCGTAGCCCTCATGCTCCAAAAAGCGGCGAATTACGTCCCAAGTTACGAAGGGGCGGGCATTGCCGATATGGGGATGGTTGTAGGGGGTAACGCCGCACACGTAAATATTGGCTTTACCGGGGGTCATGGGAACGAATTCTTCTTTACGATTGTTTAAGGTGTTATAGACGCGAATAGTCACGTTGATCTCTCCTTTACGAAACTCCCTCCGCCTCGCAAGCTCGGCACCTCCCTCCAAGAGGGAGGATAAACAGATACGTCATCCATACTACTGTGCTCCCTCCTTGAGGGAGCTGGCAGCGAGTTTACGAGCTGACTGAGGGAGTTAATTCTTACAATTCTACGCCAGCTTTTGCCAGAGAAGCCTTAATGCGTTTTGCAGTGCGTTCTACGCCCAGCAGCGGCACCATAGCAGCCAGCTCAGGACCATGCTGATTGCCGGTCAGAGCCACGCGAATGGGCATGAACACATCCTTGCCCTTCAGCTTGGTGCCCTTTTGAATTTGCTTGAACAGTGCCTTCACTGCTGCATTATCCAGGTTTTCTACCTTGGGCAGCTCTTCCAGCAGCATATTAATAACTGTGGGCACGGTTTCAGCCTTCAAAACAGCTTCTGCTTCTTCATTTTCAAAATCAAACTCGTCATTAAAATACATTTCTACGCAAGCGGGAATTTGTGCTGCATAGGAAACATGCTCTTGGGCAGTAGCCACAACGCGCTTCAACCATGCCAGCTTCTCGCCCTCTTCTGCGCCGGTCATATAACCAGCAGCAATCATGTGGGGCTTAGCAGCCTCAAAGAAGGCCTCTGCATCCAGCTGACGCATATAATGTTGGTTAATCCAATTCAGCTTATCAATATCAAAAACAGCCGGATTCTTAGCTACGCGGTCCATGGAGAACTCTTGTACCAGCTCTTCCATGCTAAAGATTTCCTGCTCGCTATTGGGAGCCCAGCCCAACAGAGCCAAGAAATTGTTAATGCCGGCAGGCAGGTAGCCCAGCTGACGATATTGGTCCACACTGGTAGCGCCATGACGCTTGCTCATCTTGGTATGGTCCTTACCCAAAATCAGGGAAATATGACCAAAGGTGGGTTGCTTAAAGCCCAAAGCATCATAAATCAAGCATTGGCGCGGAGTGTTGGACAGATGCTCCTCAGCACGAATTACATGAGTAATATGCATCAGTGCATCATCAATTACTACAGCGTAGTTATAGGTGGGAATGCCATCGGATTTCACGATAACAAAATCACCGATATTGTTAGAATCAAACACTACATCGCCACGTACCATATCGCGTACCAGAATTTGCTTGTCAGCAGGCACACGGAAGCGCACGGTAGGTTTGCGGCCTTCGGCCTTAAATTGAGCGATTTGCTCCTCGGTCAGGTTGCGGCATTTGCCCATATAACGGGGCATTTTACCAGCCTTGATCAGGGATTGGCGCTCCTCCTCCAGCTCTTCATCGGTGCAATAGCAATAGTAGGCCTTGCCCTCAGCCAGCAGCTGGTCGGTATATTTTTTATAGATATCAAGGCGCTCCATTTGATGGTAGGGGCCATTGGGACCACCCACATCAACACCTTCATCCCAGTCCATGCCCAGCCACTTCAAAGCAGCCTTGATGTTTTCCTCGGACTCAGGGGTGGAACGCTCTCTATCGGTATCTTCAATACGTAGAATCAGCTTACCGCCAGTTTTACGGGCCAGCAGCCAGTTAAACAGGGCGCTGCGAGCGCCGCCAATATGGAACGGGCCAGTGGGGCTCGGTGCAAATCTTACTCTTACTTCTTCATTATTACAACAACAACACATCTTTTATTCTCCCTCCAAAATTATTCAGACCCAGGATTTTCTGCGGTCTGTTATGGTTAATTAGCTTTCTATACAGTCTATGCCGGGCTCCTTCTTGTGCAAATCATTACCAAGAATTGCATAGTCTGTCAACTTAATATTATAGCATAGGACTCTGTTAAAAGGAACAGTAAAAAAGAAAAAAGGCCCATGGAAATCTATCCATGAGCACAAAGCTTGGCTCCTCCACCGGGGCGCCGCCGCCATCAAACCAAGGCTATTCATCCAGCCTAGTATGCTGCGCCACGGCCACCTCTTCCGGTGAGCAAGGCTAAGTCTTATTTAAATCTTACTAATGAAGCCACCGCCTCCGCAGCAATGCCTTCACCGCGACCTGTGAAACCTAATTTTTCTGTAGTGGTGGCCTTCACATTCACTGCATCCTTGTCAATGCCTAAAACATCAGCCACCTTGGTCCGCATTGCAGGAATAAACCCAGCCAGCTTGGGACGCTGGGCAATAATAGTAACATCAACATTGTTAATCTGCCAGCCACGCTCCTGTAACAAACCTACCACATGGGCCGTCAGCTTCATGCTATCCGCACCCTTAAAGCGTTCATCCGTATCAGGAAAATGCTTGCCAATATCTCCTAAGGCTGCGGCACCAAGCAAAGCATCCATCAGCGCATGCAGCGCCACATCCGCATCACTGTGTCCCAAAAGGCCCAATTCATAGGGCACCTGTACACCGCATAAAATCAGCTTCCGCTCAGGTACCAGCTTATGCACATCATAACCACTGCCCACACGAAATGCAGGTAGCTTTACTTTATTCTCCATACTTATGTTCCTCCTGCTGCAGCTCTTCTAAAAAATGCTCCGCCAGCACTAAATCCTCCGGCGTAGTGATTTTGATATTTTCGTAACGACCTTGGGCTACTACTACATTTTGCCCCACAAGCTCCACTACGGATGCATCGTCGGTGACAGCCGTAGGGTGGGCAGCCAAATGTGCGTAAGCAGCCTTGAGCAAGGACGCACGAAAAATCTGTGGCGTCTGCACTGCCACCAGTGTGGATCGCACCGGAGTAGCTACCACCACACCAGTTGGGTCCACTACCTTAATGGTGTTCTTTACGGGCACCGCCGCAATGGCCGCTCCCTGCTCCCTAGCCGCTGCCAAGGCGCGCTCAAAAACTGCCCTTCCGGCAAAGGGCCGGGCCCCGTCGTGAACAGCAATGTAATCAGCGTCAGCAGGTACAACAGCCAAAGCATTGGCCACGCTATCCTGACGCTCCTTGCCCCCAGCCACCACTTTAATAGGCAGCGAAGGGAAATACTCCTCTTGATAGCCTGCTAGCAAGCTTTGGCCCTCGTCCACCTCATGGGGAGCCAGCACCACAATAGCTTCAGCCACCAGCTCCGTCCGTGCGAGCATCTGCAGACAATGTACCAGGAGGGGTGCTCCCCGCAATATTGCAAAAGCCTTATTTATCCCCAGTCCCAGACGCTTGCCAGCACCTGCTGCGGGAACAATTGCCACTAATTTTTCCATAAGCTTCTCCCTAAAATTATCCCCTTATTCAAGTACAGACTGGAGTACACCACCCCAGTCTGTAAAGCTTCACTATAATACTACCTTGCTACTGTTTTTGACATTAGCCCCGTGCCACCTTGGCAAAAATCATTCTGCCAGCTGCTGTTTGCAGAACCGATGTCACTACCACAGGAATACTGCTGCCAATACTGCTGCGACCGTTTTCTACCACAATCATGGTGCCATCATCAAGATAAGCAATGGCCTGATTGGCCTCCTTGCCTTCCTTCACCAGGTACACATTCATCACTTCCCCAGCGATGACCACGGGCTTGATGGCATTGGCCAGCTCGTTAATATTCAAAACCTGTACACCCTGAATGCCGGCTACCTTATTCAGGTTATAATCATTAGTAATAATGGCAGCATGAGCCTGCTTGCCCAAACGCACCAGCTTGGCATCTACCTCGCTGATATCGTCATAGTCATTGTCCACCACTACTACCTGCTCCTTATAGCTGATGCGTAAATCCTGCACCAGATCTAAACCGCGACGTCCCTTAGCGCGCTTGAGATTATCTGCGGAATCGGACAGCTTTTGCAGCTCCTCTAGCACGAAATTGGGTACCACCAACTGACCCTCTAAAAAGCCAGCTGCCATAATGTCCATAATGCGTCCGTCAATAATCACGCTAGTATCCAAAAGCTTGTTACAGCTGTACAGACGATCACTGAGAGGGCCAGAAATACCATCCTGCTGCTTTTCCTCCGGTTTGATGGTTTTGCGGCTGGGAATGCGATTGAAAAAACCCACAATATCGTTGTGCTTACGCAAAGCCAGCTTTGCACCCACAATGCTCAAAACCAGGCTGAGGATAATGGGAATATAAGGTCCCACAATGGGCAGTCTGGAAAAGGGCCCACCAATCAAATTGGCCAAAATCAAGCCAATGCCGATACCAAAAACCATCACCAGAATGTCGCTGGTGGGAATTTTGGACAGAGATGTGGTCAACAGCTCCGCATAATTGAAAAGGATATTGGTAATAAAGGGTGCCAATACCAAGGCCAGCCAGGAAAAGATAAAAAAGCCTGGCAAAGCCAAAATCATATTGGCAAAGGTGATACCAAAAAAGCCGTTGCCATGCAAATCATAGCCTAGGTATTCCGACATATATGGTAAAGAGATATCAATAAGAATGAGTCCGGTAACAACAATCATCAGCGAAATAGAAAGGCTAATAATTTTTCTCAGCATAAAATCTCCTCCTTTCCTCAAGATTGAGAACTAGCTTCTGCCTACTAGTTCATCTATTATATAATACTGCGTAATCCCCAAAAAAACAAGCAATCCTTGTCAACAAATTTGTCTAGTTTGTAAATTATTCCCAACTAAAGAAAGGACCGTCCCCTTTCCGCGGAACAGTCCTTCATGTTTCCCTAACAAACTTATTGGCAGCACGCCTCCAACCAATTGCCTGCCTCCTGGGCATCAATATCACGAATCAGCATGACCTCGCTTTGCAAAATCTGCTTGGTGCTGTGCAACAAGCGTCGCTCGCCTACGGAGATTTTTTTATTGCGTTCTAAAAGGGTTAACAGCTTGAAAATTTTTGCTACCTCTACCACGCTACCACTTTTAATTCTGTCCATATATAACTGAAAACGGCGGTTCCAGGAAATGCTTTTCACTGCCTGCACATCAGGATTTTCATGCAGCACCGCTTCAATGGTTGCCAAAGTGCCTTCATCGCCAATAGTACGCAAGCCCAGCTTTTCAGCACTACTCACCGGCAGCGCAACGGTCATGCTTTCAAACAGCATGGCAAGAATATAATACTCCACCCTCTCACCATTCTGTTCACGCGCTTGTACTTCCTTCACTATGGCACCGCCATGCAGCGGATAAACTACACGGTCTCCTGCAGCAAACATTTTCCAACCCTCCTAAGTAAATTTTCCCATTTCAGTCTGAAATTAAACCTTATGCATACATTGTACCACCACGAACAAAAAATGTCAAAAATTTGTTATTATACCACGCTCTTTTTCCACTGTCAACAGCTGTGGCAACTTTCCTACCAAATTCGCAAAATTTACACATCGTTATACTCTTCACTTATACTCATGCCTAATAAAATTTGCAAAGTTTTAACCAATAAATGACTAGTGACTAGGATAAAACTCTTGACTTTAAGTAGACTCTAAGAAGTATAATATACATATAAAAAATTAGGAGACATTGCATGAGGATTATTTTTTTCATAGGTATAGTAGATTTGCTGCTCAGCACCATTGGTTATCTGTATTATCGCCACAATCTGCCCTGGGCTCGCAGCAGCTGGTTTAGCGGTATTTATCTGGCCTTTACCATCAATGCTATTTGTAGTCGCTCCCTTTCGCCCCAGTTCCCCCTTGCTTTCGTCAAGCTCTCTGCCTGGGCAGAGGGATTATGGGTTGCCTTTAGCTATTACACACTACTCTTTGCTCTAGTGCATTTGGTGCTGTGGCTACTTTTCAAGCTACTTTCCTTCCAGCTACCCTGGGGCAAAATCACTCTAATTACCCTGGTTGCCAGTTTTTTAACCGTTGCCTTTGGCAGTTTGAACGCCTTTAGCCCTGTCATACGCACAGAAAAGCTTGTCACGGACAAGCTCGCTCCCGGTACTAGCTACCGACTGGTTTTGATTAGCGATGTGCACCTGGGCCGTATTTTAGGGCGGAGCTATGCCGAAAAGCTAACCCAGCGCCTTAACCAGCTTCAGCCAGACACCGTGCTTATTGCTGGCGACCTCATTGATGAGCGTATTGCTTATGTGGAAGAGGACCATTCTCTGGCTGCCCTTGCCCAGCTAAAAGCCCCCAAGGGAATTTATCTGGCCTTTGGCAATCATGAATATATCGACAACCCCACCCGTTGGCAAGCATTGGTCGAGTCCCAGGGGATACAGGTTTTGCGCGATACTAGCACAGTTATCGATGGAAAGCTCAAAATCACCGGACTCAATGATTTTCGTGCTGATGCAAGCACCGGAGCTTTAAAATCCCTGGCCTGGGAGAATGACAAGTATTACAGCGTGCTCATAGACCATCAACCGCGCCGCATGTTGGCTGCGGCGGCGAACGGCTATGACCTTTACCTATCCGGACACACCCATACAGGCCAGCTCTTTCCCAATCGTCAGATTACCAAACGCATGTACCTACTGGATTTTGGGCGTCGGGAATTTGGTAAGCTGACAGCTATTACCAGCTCAGGCTATGGCTTTTGGGGTCCGCCAGTCAGGACCGAGGCAGCGCCGGAAATCGTACTCATCGAGATCAAAGGAAAATAAACAAAAAGAAAAGTCCCACAAACACCATGCACAGCACGGATTGTGGGACTTTGTTTTTGCTTACGCCTTCTTAAACAGCTTGCCCAGCACGGGAGATAGCAGTGACAGCACCGCTGCTACCAAAAAGAACAAGCACAAAGGCCGGGTGTAGAAAATGTTAAAATTGCCGTCGCTCATAATCAGGGAGCCAACAAAATTCTGCTCTGCCATACCGCCCAAGATAATGCCAATAATGATGGCCGACATGGAGAAGCCCAGCTTATTCAGGAAATAGCCTAAAAAGCCGCTGACAACCATCAAGTACACATCATTAAGGGAATTATTGTAGGAATAGGTACCCACAAAGGTCATCATCACAATAATCGGCAGCAGGATGTGCACGGGCACATTTACAACCTTAGTGAAAAGACGAATCAGGCTAAAGCCCATGATACCCATAATCAGGTTGGCCAAAAGCAAGCCAATGAAGATGGCATATACATCAGGTGCCTTCTCCACGAAAAGCAAGGGACCGGGCTGCAGACCCTGCACCATCAGCGCACCCATCATAATAGCCGTAGCACCATCGCCAGGGATGCCCAATGTCAGTACAGGAATAAAGGCACCGCCGGAAACCGCATTATTGCCAGCTTCAGAGGCACAGATGCCCTCGGGCTCACCGTGGCCAAAATTGCTGCCATGCTTGGACCAGCGTTTGGCTTGGTCATAGGAGACAAAGGAAGCAATATCGCCGCCGGTACCGGGTACACAGCCAATAAAGGTACCGATAAAGGAGGAGCGCACAAGGGTAGTAAAAACCCGCTTCACATCTGCCATAGAGGGCAACAGGCGGTCAATTACCATGTGCTGCTCACTGCGCTCATTATGATAATATTCTTCAATGCTGCCCAAAACCTGAGCAAAGGCAAAAACGCCAATCAAAATAGGAATAAAGGACACGCCGCCTAAAAGATAGGTGGTGTCCAAGGTAAAGCGAATGGTGCCAGTCATGGCATCAATACCCACGGTAGCCAAAAAGAGACCCACAAGGCCACCCATGATACCCTTCACCACGCTGCCACTGGAAACGCTGGTAATAATGCTCAGGCCGAAAATAGCCAAAGCAAAGTATTCCGGCTTAGAAAACTGCAACGCTACCTTGGCCAGCTGGGGTGCCAGCAAAATAAGACAAATGGTACTGAAGACACCGCCAAAGGTGCTGGCCAGCGTGGACAGTCCCAAAGCACGACCGGGCTGGCGTAGCTTGGTGGCCATGGGATAGCCATCCAGCGTGGTGGCTACAGAAGCCGGTGTGCCAGGAGTTTTTAACAAAATCGCACTGATGCTGCCGCCATAGATGGCACCGCAGTAAATGCCAAGTAGCATGAGAATACCGCCGATGCCATGGAAGGTGAAGGCCAGAGGAAAGAGCAGCGCCAAGCCCATGTTGACGCTTAAGCCTGGCATACAGCCAAAAGCAATCCCCACCAAAACGCCCATTACCAAGCCCAAAAGGTTCAAGGGCACCATGATCATATTTAATGCACTTATGATGTCTGCCATTGTGTTAGCCTCCTAGGACAAGAATAGGGACTGCGGCATTTTGGTGTGCAGCAGTACGCCAAAAACAAGATAAATAAAGGCTATGGTTAAAACCGTAGTTAGTAAAATTCCCTTTTTATTGTGGTAATCCATGAGCTTCATGGTGGCGATGATGAGCAGCGCCGCTGCAGGGTAAAAGCCCAGCAGGTTAATGAACACGCAAAAGAGTACCACGAATCCCATCATAATATAGACCCGTTTGTTAGCCGTAGTGGTTAGATTCACCTTTTGTTGTGCCAAATCAGCACGTTGCATAAAGGTGAAGAGCAGAAGCACGATGGCTGCCATGGCTAAGGCACAGCCTAGGCTGAAGGGCCAAAAGCCGGGGCCAGGGCCATTTTCTGTAAATTGCAAGGGGAAGGCTGCGGAAGCATGCATGATGAGACCGCCGAGCACCACTCCCACAATCCCCACGATATAATTGCAGATGGTCATATTATTCATCATCATCAACTCCTTATAAAAGAGTTATCATTTGTTTTTGGTTGACTTATTATCTAAGTGTGGAAATTAAGCAATTAGCAAATCTGAAGCGAACATTGCCAGTTTCCTTTTTAGTTTCTTTATCCTACTTCTTTGTGTGCACAAAGAAGTAGCAAGAAATGCACCAGCATTGC
>CAMFZA010000028.1 GCA_946002345.1 uncultured Phascolarctobacterium sp.
AACAGGGTGTTCAGTTTGTCGTCGGTACGCATCGGGTCGTCACCGGTTTCAACATTCGGAGCACCTTCCATGTTGTTGGAGGGCAGGAAGCTCAGCAGGTAACGGATTTGTTGCAGGCAGTCTTCGTCGTTTTCAGCAGCGAAGTGAGCAACACCGGAGGTGCTGTTGTGGGTCATAGCGCCGCCCAATTGTTCTTGGGTTACGTCTTCACCAGTTACGGACTTAACAACTGCAGGGCCGGTAATGAACATCTTGGAGGTGTTCTTAACCATGTAGATGAAGTCGGTCAGAGCAGGGCTGTATACAGCACCGCCTGCGGAGGGACCCATGATAGCGGAAATTTGGGGAATAACGCCAGAAGCAATGGTGTTTTCGAAGAAGATCTTACCATAGCCAGCCAGAGCGTCGATAGCTTCTTGGATACGAGCACCGCCGGAATCGTTCAGGCCAACCAACGGAGCGCCCATTTTCAGAGCCAGGCGTTGAACCTTAACAATCTTAGCAGCATGCATTTCGCCAAGAGAGCCGCCTTCTACGGTGAAGTCTTGTGCGAATACATAAACCAGACGGCCATCTACAGTGCCGTAACCGGTGGTAACGCCTTCACCCGGAAGTTCTTTCTTTTCTTGACCGAAGTTGGTGCAACGATGACGAACGAAACGGTCCAATTCTACGAAGGAACCTTCGTCGAGCAGTGCAGCGATTCTTTCGCGAGCAGTCATTTTGCCAGCTTCATGTTGTTTAGCAACACGTTTTTCGCCGCCAGCAGCCAGAATTACTTCGGCTTTTTTGAGCATTTTCTCAATTCTTTCTTGAGTAGACAAATCTTACACCTCCATCATATTTGGGAGAACAAATTTATATACATATGCTGAAGGCATATCACTTGTATGCCTTCAGCACAATGTATCAAAAATAGTTTAACCTAATTTACTTATTCACAAGTCAGACTTATAAATTAGTCAACATAGGTAGCCATGGGTTGGCAGATTTCCAACAGGCAGCCAGCAGATTTCGGATGAATGAAAGCAATCTTCATTTGGCCAGCACCATTGCGAGGAGCTTTGTCGATCATGCGAACGCCAGCAGCTTGCAGGTCAGCAATAGCAGCTTTGATGTCGTCAACGCGCAGAGCCATGTGTTGGATGCCAGGGCCGTTTTTAGCAACATATTTGCCGATAGGGCCGTCGCCGTTTTCGGTAATGTCAACGAGGAGTTCGATCAGGGTTTCGCCGCAGGGAACGAAAATGGTAGCAACGCCTTGTTCTTTAACTTCTTCGGTACCGGTAGCTTTCAAGCCCAGAGCCTCAGTGTAAATTTTAGCAGCTTCTTCCAGAGTACCAGCGCAAGCTACGCCGATGTGGTCAACACAAATAGTCTTGAATGCCATAATAAATTCCTCCTAAATAAATGTAATTTTGGTGGTTTTATTTCAAAACTTTACCAACAATATCATCAACGACAGAGTAAGGTTCAATCTCACGGGATTGCATCTTCACTACGAGATCATCAAATTCCTGAGTTTGAATAACTTCTTTGTCGATGTAGCGATTTACACGGTCATTGAGCATAGCCTCAACTTCGTTTTTAATACGTTTTTTGCGGATATCGTTCAATTTACCGGAATCGATTAAATATGCCTTGTGAGCCTCGATGGAGTCCACAACAGCCTCTATACCTTCACCCTTGCTAGCAATGGTCCTGTTAATCGGAGGAGGACTGCGTGCATCTTCGGGTTTTTATTCGAGGATCCTATCTATCTCTATGGTGTGGTTGTCTGTACCTTCCGGGTCAGCTTTGTTAATCGTGAAAAGGTCACCGATTTCAAGTATACCTGCTTTAATAGCCTGGATGTCATCGCCCATGCCGGGGATAACAACAACCATGGTGGTATCTGCAGTCTTTACAATATCAACCTCAGATTGGCCTACACCTACGGTTTCGATAATGATTACGTCCATGCCATAAGCATCCATTAATTTTACAGCGTCACCTGCTTTTTGAGACAGGCCGCCAAGGCTGCCACGGGTAGCCATAGAACGAACGAAGATACCTTCATCCGCCATCAGATCCATCATTCTAATACGGTCACCAAGAATAGCACCGCCAGAATACGGGCTAGTAGGGTCAATCGCTACGATGCCTACAGTTTTACCGCGTTTGCGATATTCCTTAGCAAGTTTATCAGTTAAAGTACTTTTACCAGCACCCGGAGGGCCAGTAATACCAATTACATACGCATTACCAGTATGAGGATAAATCTCTGTCATAATTTTGACAGCGTCATCGTATTCATTTTCAACAGCAGTAATTGCCTTAGATAATGCAAGACGAGAATGATTTAATAATTTATCTACTATTTCCATAGTTCACACCGCCTTGTCAGATTGTGAATATTTTATAAGGCAAGCCGGGACAAGCCCGGCTTGCGCTTATAGGTTAGGGATAAAATTATTTTACGTTAGCGTTGATGCATTCAACAATTTTGCTGGTCGGGGTGCCAGGAGTGAATACTTCAGTAATGCCAGCAGCTTTCAGGCCGGGGATGTCAGCGTCAGGAATAACGCCGCCGCCAATAACCAGAACGTCGTTCAGGCCTTTTTCCTTCAGCAGTTCAACTACTTTCGGGAACAGGGTGTTGTGAGCGCCGGACAGCAGGGACAGAGCAACAACTTGTACGTCGTCTTGCAGAGCAGCTTCAGCGATTTGTTCCGGGGTCAGACGGATACCGGTGTAGATAACTTCGAAACCAGCGTCGCGCAGAGCACGAGCAACTACTTTAGCACCGCGGTCATGGCCATCCAGACCCGGTTTAGCAACTAAAACTTTAATGTTAGCCATTGTAAAATACCTCCGTATAAGTTAGTGTTTACAAATTAGAGAGTGGTATGAGGTTGGTATTCGCCGAATACTTTTCTCATAACGCCGCAGATTTCACCTTCGGTAGCATATGCACGAACTGCATCGAGGATCAAAGGCATCAGGTTTACAGACTCATCTGCGCAGCCAGCTTCCAGAGCAGCCAGAGTTTCAGCAACTTTAGCGTTGTCACGGCGAGCTTTCAGAGCAGCGATCTTTTCAGCTTGCAGTTTGCCTACAGAACCGTCTACGCGCAGCAGATTCTTCGGAGGTTCTTCTTCTTGGGTGAATTTGTTAACGCCAACGATGATACGGTCGCCTTTTTCAATTTCCATTTGCCATTTGTAAGCGGAATCTTGAATTTCTTTTTGGATGTAGCCTTTAGCAATAGCTTCCGGAGCGCCACCGATTTCGTCGATCTTTTCGATGTATGCCCAAGCTTCTTTCTCGATCTTGTCGGTCAGAGCTTCTACATAGTAGGAGCCGCCCAACGGGTCAACGGTGTCAGCCAGGCCGGATTCGTAAGCAACGATTTGTTGAGTACGCAGAGCGATGGTTACAGACTCAGTGGTCGGCAGAGCCAAAGCTTCGTCCTTGGAGTTGGTGTGCAGGGATTGGGTACCACCCATAACAGCAGCAGCGGTTTGCAGAGCAACACGAACGATGTTGTTGTTAGGTTGTTGAGCGGTCAGCATGGAGCCAGCGGTTTGGGTATGAACGCGCAGCATCATGGATTTAGCTTTCTTAGCGCCAAAACGCTCTTTCATAACTTTGGACCATACACGACGAGAAGCACGGAATTTAGCAACTTCTTCAAGTACGTTGTTATGAGCATTCCAGAAGAAGGACAGACGGCCAGCGAAAGCGTCAACGTCCAGACCAGCTTTGATAGCAGCTTCTACATAAGCAATGCCGTCAGCGATGGTGAATGCGATTTCTTGAGAAGCGGTGGAACCAGCTTCACGAATGTGGTAACCGGAAATGGAGATGGTGTTCCACAGGGGTACGTTCTTGGAGCAATATTCGAAAATATTGGTGATCAAACGCATAGAGGGTTTCGGCGGGAAAATGTAGGTGCCGCGAGCTGCATACTCTTTCAGAATATCGTTCTGAATGGTGCCGCGCAGTTTGTCAGCGGAAACGCCTTGTTTTTCAGCAACTGCAATGTACATAGCCAGCAGTACGGATGCAGGAGCGTTGATGGTCATAGAAGTGGAAACTTTGTCCAAAGAGATTTGGTCAAACAGGATTTCCATATCTGCCAGGGAGTCGATAGCAACGCCTACTTTACCAACTTCACCTTCAGCCATCGGATCGGTGGAGTCATAACCGATTTGGGTCGGCAGGTCGAATGCGCAGGACAGGCCGGAACCACCGTTAGCCAGCAGGTAACGATAACGTTTGTTGGATTCTTCAGCGGTGGAGAAACCAGCATACATACGCATGGTCCAGAAACGGCCACGATACATGGTGGGTTGTACGCCACGGGTGTAAGGATATTCACCAGGGAAGCCCAATTTGGTCATGTAGTCAAAGTTTTCACCAAGATCAATCGGGGTGTACAGTCTGTTAGGAACCAGGTTTGCGCGTTCAGGGTTTTTTACCAGTTTAGCTTCAACATCAGCGGTGTATTTCTCTAAACCAGCTTTAATTTCTTCAAATGCCATTCTCAAATCCTCCTTAAATATTTGGTTTGCATATTTCGGATTGGACGGATCCGAAATCATGGTGAGAGTGTCCGTCAAAGACGGTTTATGGCAAAGCCAAAAGGCCTCGTCAACTTTTTTATTTATACTTGCCGATAAGTCCCACACCTATCGGCAAGTACATTACATAGTTTACAATATTTTTGAAAACTTCTCAAGTAGATTCTTAAGATATTTTCAAATTATTTTTCCATGGTGCCGGTTTCGTTGAAACGGGTATGGAAGGAGAAAGCCTCGGACAGGATGTGCGGGGTTTGGCTGTTCTTGCAAGCTTCGCAAGCACGGTTGAAGTAATCCAACAGCATGGGTTGATATTTCGGGTTAGCAATCTTGTCGATGATAACCAGAGCGCGTTCTTTCGGGGACAGGCCACGCAGGTCAGCTACGCCACGTTCAGAAACGATAACGTCAACATCATGCTCAGTGTGGTCAACATGGCTGCAGAAAGGAACTACGGAAGAGATAGCGCCGCCCTTTGCCAAGGAGGTGGTGAAGAATACGGTCAGGAAGCCGTTACGAGCATAGTCGCCGGAGCCGCCGATACCGTTCATCAGCTTGGTGCCGCAGATGTGAGTGGAGTTAACGTTGCCATAGATGTCAACTTCGATAGCGGTGTTCATAGCGATAACGCCGATACGACGAGCAACTTCCGGGCTGTTAGCAACTTCTTGCGGACGCAGGATGATGTATTTCTTGTATTTGTCTACGTTCTCGTAGAATTTCTTCAGACATTCAGGAGACGGGCTCAGAGCGGTACCGGAGCAAACACGCAGCTTGCCAGCATCGATCAGGTCGAACATACCGTCTTGGATAACTTCGGTGTAAACGGTCAGGTCTTCGAAGTCGGAGTTAACCAGACCATTGATAACTGCGTTAGCTACGGAGCCTACGCCAGATTGCAACGGCAGCAGGTTCTTCGGCAGACGGCCAGCAGCAACTTCAGCTTTGAAGAAGTCAACCAGGTTTTTGCCCATCTTTTGAGCGTCTTCGTCGATAGCGCCCAGAGGACGAACTTTATCGGTGATGTCGCAAGGAACAACAGCAACGATCTTTTCAACTTCTACAGGAACATACGGGGTGCCGATAATGTCTTCGGGTTTGCAAACCGGGATAGGTCCACGGTTCGGAGGATCCAGAGGAACATAGGAGTCATGCATGCCTTCCAGAGCAACCGGTTGGGTTACGTTAACTTCAACGATAACCTTTTTAGCAGATTGAACATAGGAAGAGGTGTTGCCCATGGAGGTGGTCGGGATCAGACCAACTTTGCCTTCGCCCAGGTCGATGATTTTGCAAGCTTCTACGATTGCAACATCAACGGCACGACGGTTAGCCATGAAGCCATACCGAGGCATTTGAGCAACATGGCTCAGATGCAGGTCGGTGTATTTAACTTGGCCAGCATTGATAGCTTTACGCATATCGTTGTTGGTTTGGTAGGGCATACGACGGTCAACGATGCCTGCTTGGGTCATAGCGGTATCCATTTCGGGACCTACGGATGCGCCAGTCCAAACGTTGATTTTAAAAGGAGTTTTTTTGCCTTTTTCAGCAAGAGCCAGAGGTACAGCTTTCGGATAACCAGACGGAGTAAAACCACTGGTACCTACGTTGTCACCATCTTTTACGAATTCTGCAGCAGCTTCAGCACTCATAACTTTGCCAGCTACTACGTCAACAATGCGATCTTTAATGTCGATCATGTTTACCTTCCTCCTTATGTTTAGGACATTGTGTTTATAAAAGGGTTAATCCCTTTTTGCTTATAACTCATCTGCTGTTCCCAAAAGGAACCACCAGACAAGGTATTGCCTTAGCAAAGCGTTTCACAAAGACTTCATACTTTACTACATTGTGTTTTCGACACAGCAAGAAAAACTCCTGCTAGTGTGAGGAATTTTTTTATAATTTTCTTTTCCCATTCTGCTACAATTATAACACATTGGGGCAGAAACTTCACATATTTTTTCTGTAAAATTTCCACAGCCTTACCGAATACCAGCAAAACCCGTGGACATTTTAAAGGCTCAGAATGTACTATAATACCAATAAAATTGAAACATAGAAAGCTTTTTCTTTACAAAATTAAGAAAAAAATCTGTGACCCCCGTGTATTTCTAGCTTTTTTGTATTGTTTCAGCAGGACATTTTTTGTACAAATTTACTATGTCTCTTCTGTGGGAATTTCTTTCTACTGTATATGGAAAAAACTTATCTTTATTTTCACAAAGAATGCAGCGTCTCTCTTTTTGAAATATTTTCGTAAATCGGTTAGTTTTTTCAAAATGACTGGTTAGTCGAAGTTAATCTAATGGGTATCTTGTTCAGTTTTTGCCTATACCCAGCTCATACATTTTGCCAATGAGTTCAAAAGCAGGCTCCTTGGTAGAGGCAACAACAATATCATTGGCATTGGCCTTATGCAATGTTTCCTCCGCTACCGGACCTTCGCCTGCCACAATAACACAGGCCAACCCAATCAGGGAAGCAACAGCAGCAACATTTTGATGGCCCTGCATAGTCACCCAAACCATGCCTGGCTGAGCCTGCCCCATGACATTACTCAAAAGGTCGCTGGCGTAACCTCCTTTCACCTCAGCATATAATGCATCCTCAGATACATCCTTCGTCAATAATGTTAAGTTTAATTCGTCTAAAAGCTCTTTAACCTTCATGGTCTTCATCCTCCGTATTATTCAGTATTTTTGGTTCATGATATATGGGTATCTGCTTAGCCAGCTCCAACATTCCTTGCGATAGTTTGTGCACGCTGGCACGCAGTTTAAAAATACAATCAATTTCATGGGCCTTACCTTGGACAATATCCTCGGCCAAGCCCTGACAGCTAGGAGCTCCGCAGGCACCACAATCTAAGCCCGGCAAAGAGCAGAGTACCTCCTCCATCTGCTCAAACTTTTTCATGGCTTCCATGATATCATCATCCAGCTGCATCATGGGTCGTGGCACCAGCTTCTTGCGATAAGCAGCTGAAGCAGGAAAGTCCTGTAGCACCATAGTCCTAGCCATGGTCTCCTGCCTATCCGCAGGCTCCTGCTGCCGCAATTGGCGAATTCTTTGGCGCAAATTACTTTCCGCCACAAACTTATTCTCCGCCGCCAAAAGCCCTCCTATGCAACCTCCCTGACAGGCATTGCACTCCACATAATCAAGCTGTGGCATTTTATTCATGGAAATTTGCTCAAGGATATCGTAAACATTATCTATGCCGTGAATGGACAAGCCATTACTTATTCCTGCTGAAACAAGCTCTCCTCCATAGGTGCCCCAACCAAGGCCATAGGAAGAGCCGGTGCGTACATTCAATTCATGACTGCCTCCCATATTCTTCAAAAGCAAGCCATAAATCTCACTCAGACTAAAGCTACCAGTAAGCTCCGTATGCTGAACATCCACGGACTGACGTATATTTGTTTCTTTAGATGGACAAGGAGAGATGAACCACACCCCTATGAGCTCCGTTGGCAACTGTCTCCGCGCTGCCGCTTCCCTCTTAACATAGATAGCTGCTGCCTCAACAGGTGCCAATACTGGCATCACCTGCTTGATTAGCTCCGGAAATTTGACCTGAATCAAGCGCATCACCGCCGGACAGGTACTGGAAATTAACGGCTTGCGTCCACCGGTGTAATTCTTAAGGTAGTTCTCTATTTCCTTGGCCACATATTCGGAAGCCAGAGAAACATCAAAAATCTCATCAAAGCCTAAATTATGGAGTCCCTGCCAAATATCCTCCAAGGGCACATTGGCCGGAAACTGGGAATAAAGACTGGGTGCAGGTAGCACAATATTATACACAAATTTTGACAAGCCCTCTAGGGTATCAGTCTTCACAGAAAAAGCATGGTAGGGGCAGCCGCTGGCGCAGGCACCACAGTCAATGCAGCGATCTGCCAGTATTTCGGCCTTGCCATTACGAACCCTAATTGCTTCCGTGGGGCAGAGCTTGACGCAGGATACGCAGCCCTGACATTTCTCTCTGTTTAGCTGTACCGAATGATAATACTTTGTAGGAGCCAATGCGTATCACCTCACTTTGCTCAGAAACATCAGCTTATAAATCTTCACTTTGATGCTTAAATTTCATCACGATGGTGGTACCTTCGCCCACCTTGGACTGAATATCAAATTCATCAGAGCATTTTTGCATGTTGGGTAGACCCATGCCAGCACCAAAGCCCATTTGGCGCACATAGTCGGGAGCAGTGGACCAGCCCTCCTGCAGTGCCTTGTTGATATCAGGAATGCCAGGGCCCTTGTCAGTTACGGTAATCACCGTCATGTCAGGGAATGCCTCCGCTGCCACATTGCCTCCCCCGGCGTGAATAATTACGTTCATCTCAGCCTCATAGGTGCCAATGGCAATGCCACGCACGCCGGCCGCTGAGCGGCCCCAACCATCCTGGCTGTGTTACATGATGCCGGAGGCGACTCCAGCTCGCGCAATATCCCCGCCGCCCCCATCAAAGGCCAATTTCACAGATTTATTTTCACTCATTTCCTTTACCCCTTTTACTACAACCACGGATGCCAGCTGCATATAAAATGCCGCAGGCCTCAAACAAGGTATGCTCCGTTAAGAGAACCGGCAGCATATCCTCCACCGCCGCCTCTACAATATCCTCGCAGGGCATCTTGCCCCGGACGAACACAACGCCACTAAGTTCGGTCATATCGGCAGTACGAACCACCTGCATATTGGTCAGACCGGTACACAAAAGGGTATTGCGTTTGGTAAAGGCCAAAACATCGCTCATCATATCGCTGCCACAGCAGGTTTCAATTTGGCGGTCCAAATACTCTTCTCCCCCCAACACCCTGGCATCCAGCAGCTTTTGTACTTCACTTAGCTTCATACACATCGCTCCTGAAAATTCTAATATATACTTTTACGTTTTTATTGTACTCTGTTTGCTAAAGAATGTAAACAAGAAAAAAGTCGGAGCCGCTTTTTTCAGCAAAATGCTCCGACTTTGTAACTAATCATATAATATGGCGAGGCCATTTAACCCCAACCCTAAATGTAATATTCTATTTGCTCTACGACGGCCTGCTTGCGGGTCTTCTCATTGTAGATAATCACTGCCTCACGCAAACCCTTCGGTCCTAAAGCATAAAGCTGCTCCTCTTCAGAATCAAATGCACTATCCGGTATCGTACGGTTATAGTGCCAGGGATCCAGCTCCAAGCCAATTTCCGGGTGATTTTCAAAAAGCTCCGTGCTCATATAGGGATCAAAGGCCCAAACCACCCCATTACCCTTACCAGTGAGCAAAATAAAATGCCATTCATCCAAAAAGAGACGCACCACCACCACACCATTGCATTGCAAGGCTTGATTAATTTTGCTACCCGGTCCGATAAAGACATCCCTGCCCGTCACATACTCACTAGCTATGGGCAGACGACCTGTTTTGCCATAGCCGTCCATCCAATTGCTCAAATACATCATGGCCAGTCTGCTGGTTCCGGAGCGCCCCTCCTCACCCTGCAGATTATAACAATCAAGACAATATAACATAATATTACGAATGAGTTCAGGAGGAATATCCTCCCGCTCAAACAAAACACACAACGCATTTACCAGCGAGGTGGGTCCACAATCATAATTAGAAACCTGATAATGCAAGGGGATTTTCATATTGATAACCTGCCTAACAATCAATTCACAGTATTATACTATGATATAAATATAAAGCAGATTCGCGCATCTGTCAAGATGTTGAGCAGCCTACAGATTCTCTACGATATCACTTCTAAGGGCAGTCAGGTAAGCAGGCAGCCAGCTGCAAAGGGCACCTAAAAGCAAGACGCCTACTACTAAAACTCCCTCCTCCACGGCTAGCTACTGGGGCAGATAGAGTCCTGCCCTGCTTTTGAGCAAGCCACTCAAGCAGTAATAAAGCCCGTGTCCCAGAATCAGTCCACCGGCTAAGCCCAGGCAGACCAAGCACATGCCTAGACGAAAATATAGTCCGACCACCTGGCTGATCGTGCCGCCCATAGCGCGTATAATGGCCTACTGATGGGCACTGCACAAGGAAGAGCAAATTGCAGTACAGAATTACGGCCTAAAAGCTGCCGACCTGCAAGGAGAGCAATTCAACAAGATGCGCAACTACCTGGGCGCACAGGTTTCCATGATGTACGCCAACAGCCTTTCCTCCCAGCCTAACGGCATCGAGCAGCTGCATCAGCTGGTAAATGCTTTGATTGTAAAATAATATTTAAACATAGAAAACCCTTCAGCTCCGAGAACAAGCTGAAGGGTTTCTTTGTTTTTGCTTACTTAAGCACCATATTTTTTATAGGCCGTGTGATTGGGACAGTACACAAAATCTTTAATAGCAAAGCCATGCTTCAAGGCAGCAGTTACAAAGGCCTTGGCCTGCTTAACAGCAGCCTCCATGGCTAAGCCATCGGCCAAGCCCGCCGTAATAGCAGCGGAGAAGGTGCAGCCCGCACCATGGTTATAAGACGGATAAATCTTGGGCACGGCCATTTCCACAAAGTCCTTACCGTTGTAGAAAATATCGATGGCAGCCTGATCACTCAAGCGCTCGCCGCCCTTAATAACAACATTTTTCGCGCCGGCAGCCACGATGCGCTCAGCTGCCTCCTTGATTTGTGCCACCGTCTTAACCTCTGGCAAATCGGCCAAATAAGCCGCCTCCACAGTGTTCGGTGTTATGATATCACAGCGGGGCACCAGCAGCTCCTTAATTGCCTGTGCTGCCGCAGGAGCCAAAATCAAATCACAGCCCTTGCAGACCATAACAGGGTCAATTACCACGTTCTTTAATGCGTATTTATCAATAGTTTGAGCCACCAGCTCTACCAATTCCGGACTGCCAATCATGCCGGTCTTCATGGCATTGATGCCCACACCCTCAATGGCTGTCACCAGCTGCTTCTCGATTAAATCCAAGGGCAGAGGATACACACTGTGCTCCCAGGTTTTGGGATGCATGGTTACAATGCAGGTCAGAGCCGGCATGCCATATACACCCAGCTCCTCCATGGTCTTTAAATCCGCTTCCATACCAGCGCCACCGCTAGTATCACTACCGGCAATGGTCAAGGCTTTATTTAATAAGGTCATCACAATCCCTCCAATTTCCTAGAATATTTTCATTATAAGCCTTTTGCTGGTAGCTTGATAATATCAATTTATGTAATTTTGATAAGTCCAGAGGCTTAAAGCTGCATAGAAAAAAGGCATCAGCCGCCTCCTCCGAACAGGAGCTTGCTGACGCCTTATAATTTAGTAGGGATTAACGCAAATATTCAGGTACGATATCACGACCAAGGCTGGTAAGCAGAGCCTTATCGCTGGCAATGGTTGAACCGGAGGTGGTAAGCATATTGCCGGTGATAGTGGCGCTAGCACCGCCCTTGAAGGCTTCCTCGCCATCATTCTTCATCGTTTTGTAAGCATCAATGGCTTTTTCAAAATCCTCGCCAACTAGGCCTCTGCCAGCAGTTACGATAGCAAAGCGGTCCACGCCCTCGCTCTCGTTAGCCAAGGCTTCGTTCACAATCTTATCCTTGCACAGGAACGGGTATTCCTCGATACCGGTTTTGTTATGAGCAGATTGCGCGCAGTATTTGCAGTTTTCGCCGCAACGACCGCTCTTGCCATTGATAATGGTACACAAATCTACCTTATCACCACAAAATTGCTTACGAATTAAATC